>NZ_JACJOY010000099.1:0-62398 GCF_014695815.1 Trichocoleus sp. FACHB-6 | reverse complement strand
AATTACTGGGGTAAGCTTTACTCATAACGCTCTCTCAGTGCTGTGTACTACATATTCGCAGCTTACACTGAGTGAGCTTTTTTGCTATCTAACCGACTTTTAAAACATCCTCTAAGATAAGGAGTATTGGGGATTTGATTGCAATTGCTCCTAAATTGGAGTATCAACTAACTCTTGAAAATTTGAAGAGAAAGTTACAGCTTATTTTGTTCTCTTTTGAAAGAGCTGTAAATCAAGATTTGACTCACTTTATTAAATTGGGTAAAATTATGGAGCGACTGAAGATAGCGTTAGCTCAACACATTAATAAGCCTTTTTATTTGATAAACATAATTATTCCAGTTTGTTATCAAGCTAAGATATCAATTCCTCAATTATTTTTAGAAAACTTGGATTCACTGAGTAAAATTTTACTTAGTAATTTTAAAATTGATTATAGCCTTAGCTAAACTAATTTTTAAGTTTTAAACACGCCTGGGAAGGTGATTTCGGAAGCCTTGGTTACGCGAATACTAAGAAAATAGTTCCTGAAGCAAAGCATAGCTAGCTTAGAATGGTATTCGGTCAACTCCCGAATCTTGAGGAAATCAATCTGTGCCACGTCGCAGCAAGCAGCAGCCCACTAAATCCATCAAATCAACTGAGCAAACTGAACTGAAATTCCCCGCACCAGAAGATGAAAAGCTAGAGGTGTCGGCGATGGAGACGTGGCTGTGGGATGCGGCGTGTACGATTCGCGGTACGACTGACGCGCCGAAGTTCAAGGATTTCATTCTGCCGTTGGTGTTCTACAAGCGCCTCTCGGATGTGTTTGATGATGAGTTTCCTCGTCATGTGGAGGAGTTTGGGGATGAAGAGACTGCCCATGAGGTGATTGAGGCTGACCATAAGGATGCCATAGCGACAGGATGCAAAGACCGGATGGTGCGCTACTACATCCCGGATGAGTATCGTTGGGAGAGAATTCGCAATCACGGTGAGGAAGGGTTGGGGGAGTTTATCACGACTGCGACTCGGAAAGTGACGGAACTCAACCCGGAACTCAAGGGTGTGCTGGATATTAAGGACTACAACGAAACTCAAAGCGGTCAGCGGACTCTGGGGGATGACCGTTTGGCGGCATTAGTGGAGGTGGTGAGTCGCCATCGGTTGGGGTTGAAAAATACGAGTCCCGATGTGTTTGGGGATGCCTACGAGTATCTGCTGCGGAAGTTTGCGGAAGGGCAGGGGCAGAGTGCGGGGGAGTTTTTGACGCCGCCAGAGGTGGATTGGTTGATGGCGGAAATTATTGATCCTGCGCCCTACACTACAATCTATGACCCGACTTGTGGTTCGGCGAGGCTACTGATCAAACCGCGTTTGGTGTTTGAGCGCAATTACCCCGACCAGAAAAGCTAAGCGCCTAAACTCTACGGTCAGGAACTCAATCACACGACGGGTAGTGGTAAACAGGTAGTGATATTCAATGCTCAAAGCCTTGTACGGTAGGGGGTAAAAGTGGATTTATCACTACTTCTATACCACTACCCACACGACGTTCGCGATCGCCAAGATGAATGCGGTCATCTACGATTTTCGCGATTCGAGTTTGGAAATTGGTGACACGTTTCTTAATCCCAAGTTTGTGGAGACGGGTAAGGGGTTGATGCGCCATGATTACGCGGTTGCTAATCCCGTGTGCTATTTAAAGTCACAAATTTTGCGTCAAATGAGACGGTTTAAGAATGCTGATTTTAGCCATCCAGAGAATCTTATTCCCTGTTCTCAAGACATTTTGTCTAATCTGAAGTGCTGGATTTGGGTTCATTCTGACGAGGAAAAGATACAACCAAGTTTAAGGGAGAGGATACAGTTAGCGTTTGACCATCCTGAGCTAGTAAGACGGTTTGGTTGTTTATTTTTGGGAGAAAGTGACAAGTTGATTAAAACGATCAAACTTGTCTCGGAAGATTATCTTAGTGGACAATGTGGATTTTGATAGTAAAACCAGTTTTATCGGCGTCAATCTGAACGAGATAAACTTTACCTTAGCTGCGCTCATTCAAGAGTCGGCGCTGGGGCAGGCGAGAATTATTAATCTAGAACGGAAGCGCCCAATTCTTGCTGCTTTCTTGAGGATCAGCTGCGATTACGGGCCCTCATTCCCCCGCTTCTTTTTCTGGTGCCTTGCCGTCATCATTTTCTTCATTTTGGCGTATAACTTTCTCCCAGCCTCTCTAGTTAGAGCGGACAACCTGATCCCTTCTGGGGGGATTGTGGGATAGCTTTTATTTCTCTGCGACAACCTTCACCTCTCTCTCGTCTAACCTTCAGGCGGGTTCTGTTTTGGCGAAGATTTTGGTACTTGTCGAGGCGGCGATTGGCTACCTAATGACCAAGTTGCTGGTGGCGATTCTGGTGAAAAGAACGATCCGAGATTAGAGGAAGCGCGCTTTTTTACGCCGAACAAGGCGGGGCAAAACGGCAGTCAAAAACGCTCAAAGCGTTGCAGAGCACGGAGATTTTTCGGCGAACGGATTTGAGAGCGCTGGTCTTCTAAAGGGAGCTTTCGATGTACAGCGATTGATTCACAATTGGGTAAGACCGCATTGGGGGCTAACAAAAAATACGACTCCTGCAATGGCAATGGGATACTGCCAACGCCTGCTATCAACGCATGAATTGTTGACCAAGCCAGGATTTCATTCCATCACCTGTTAGCGAACCAGTGCCAAATTCTGACGGCAAGCAGGCACAACCTGGCACTAATTAAGATACGTTTACCCTGGCAAGGAGGATAAATTTCTCATCTAAGAATGTTGGAATGATCCAGAATGGCTGGAAAACCTAAAGAGGGGATTCAAGCTATAAGTGTGAGGAAGTATATTCATGAAGCGCGCCTGTCTGACAGGCGTTAACTCAGCTCATGAAATTCATTGGGAGAGAGTTCAATGATTGCCATACCTGGAATTGCCTTCCATCGCAAAATCTATGAGAGTTCAGTATCTCTAGTGTATCGGGGCATCCGAGTGCAAGATGAGCGATCGCTCGTAGTTAAGCTACTCAAGCAAGATTATCCCTCTCCCCAAGAACTGACACGCTACAGGCAAGAATATGAAATTACCCGTTCTCTCAACCTGGAAGGCGTTGTTAAGGCATACAGCCAGCAAGACTATCAACGCACACTCATCATTCTCTTAGAAGATTTTGGTGGAGAGTCTCTAGAGCAATGGATGCACAAGCAACCAGAGACTTTCTGTCCCATGCCTTTAGCTACTTTTCTACCGCTTGCGATCGACCTGACAAACATTCTAGGCAGAATCCATGCCGCCAATGTCATTCATAAAGATATCAATCCAGGAAACATCGTTTTCAATCCAGATACTGGCGTTGTTAAAATTATTGACTTTGGGATTGCTACCCAATTTAGCCGTACAAATCCGACGTTCAAGAGCCATTATGGTTTAGAAGGAACTCTTGCCTATTTGTCTCCAGAGCAAACCGGGCGGATGAACCGTTCGCTCGATTATCGCACCGATTTTTACTCGCTTGGTGTGACGTTCTACGAACTTCTAACTGGACACCTGCCGTTTCCAACAACGGACATCCTTGAGCTAGTTCATTGTCATATTGCCAAACGCCCTGTTCCGCCCCATGAACTGAATGCAACGATTCCCAAACCTGTTTCAGATATGATTTTGAAACTGATGGCGAAAAATGCTGAAGAGCGTTATCAGAGTGCTTGGGGTATCAAAGCAGATTTAGAAACAGGTTTTTGCCAGTTCGCAGAAACAGGTCAAATTGACAGTATTCAAATGGGTATTCAAGACGTTTGCGATCAGTTTCAAATTCCACAAAAACTGTATGGGCGCGAAGCAGAGATTGAAGCATTATTAGCAGCGTTTGACAGAGTAGCAGGAATGGGGAATGAACAATTGAGACTGAAGAATGAAGAAAATTCTGAATTCAAAGTCGAGATGATGTTGGTCTCTGGCTACGCTGGGGTTGGGAAATCAGCATTAGTGCAGGAACTCTACAAACCTATTACTGCAAAGCGCGGTTATTTTGTATCTGGTAAGTTTGACCAATTTGGGCGCAATATTCCCTACAGCGCGATCGCAGATGCTCTGCAAAAATTAGTGCAGCAATTGCTCAGTGAGCCAGATGAGCATCTGCAACAGTGGCGATCTCAGCTTTTAACAGCTTTGGGAACCAACGGACAAATTATCATTGATATCATCCCGGAAATTGAGTTAATTATCGGCAAGCAGTCGCCCATACCAGAAGTGGGAGCAACTGAAGCTCAAAATCGCTTTCATCGAATCTTTGGGCAGTTTGTGCGGGTGTTTTGTTCAGAATCACATCCCCTGGTGATCTTCTTAGATGATTTGCAGTGGATAGACTCAGCCACGCTGAAGTTAATCGAGTTGATGCTGCTGGATGAGCAAACCCAATCCCTATTTTTGATTGGAGCCTATCGAGATAATGAAGTAAATCCAACGCATCCATTAGCATTAATGCTAGAGAGACTGCGAAAACAAGGGGCAGTACTTCAGGAAATTACCCTAACACCATTAACGCTTGAACCGTTAAGTCAGTTGATTGCCGAGACGCTACATCGGAATGCAGACACCGTTTGTCCATTAGCTGAGTTAGTTTTGCGTAAAACTGAGGGTAATCCGTTCTTTGTCAGTGAATTTTTGAGAATGCTGCATAGCGAAAATTTATTGACCTTTTATGCTGAAGGCTTAAGCTGGCAGTGGAACATAGCTCAGATCCAAGCCCAAGATATCACTGATAATGTTGTGGAGTTGATGCTTCACAAGTTGAATAAACTACCAGAAAATACACAGCAAATTCTCCGGTTAGCTGCTTGCATCGGCGCTGAATTTAATTTAGATACTCTATCGATTGTTTATGATAAACCACCTGAAACGGTTTTTCAAGATTTACTAACAGCCATACAAGTTGGATTAATTCAACCACTATCTGAATTAGATGAAAATTTGTTAATTCAAGAGTATAAGTTCTTGCACGATCGTGTGCAGCAAGCCTCATACACCTTAATCGATGAATCACAAAAACAAATTGTTCATTTACAAATTGGTCGCAATCTCCTCGGAAAAACTTTGCCAGAGAGACTATCAGACCGACTGTTTGAAATTGTCGATCATCTTAATCATGGAATTGAGCTTGTCACAGATCAACTAGAACGCAATGAAATTGCTAGATTGAATTTAATCGCAGGACAGAAAGCAAAAGCTGCGATCGCCTATAGTATCGCTAAAAAATATTTAGCCACATCAAGAGTTTGGCTAGCAGCTTCTAGCTGGCAAACAAACTATGACTTGACATTAGATTTATATTTAGAAACAACAGAAGTCGCGTATTTGTGTGGCGATTTTGAGCAGGTAGAATCCTGGGTAGTGGTTGTTCTGCAAGCAGCCAAAACGGTTCTCGACATCGTGAAAGTTTACGAAGTCAAAATTCAAACTGACATCGCGCAGAACCAGCCATTAGAAGCAATCAACACTGGATTGCAAGTTTTGCAGCAACTGGGAATCAGTTTTCCTGAAACGCCAACTCAGTCAGACATTCAGCTTGAGCTAGACACAATCACATCACTCATTGGCGAGAAGCCAATCGAGGACTTGCTCCATTTGCCGGAAATGACCGAACCGGACAAGTTGGCGGCGATGCGAATCTTATCAAGCATCACGATCGCTGCCTATGTTGCGGCTCCTGATTTGATGCCTCTGCTTGTGTCTAAACAAGTAAACTTATCAATTCAATCTGGTAATGCTGTTTTATCTCCCTTTGCCTATGCCTTTTACGGATTAATTCTTTGTGGAAGGAGCGGGAACATTGAGATTGGGTACGAGTTTGGACAGCTTGCGCTAAATCTATTGTCACACCTTAATGTTCATTCTCTCAGAGCTAGAACATTACTTATTGTGAACAACTTTATTATTCATTGGAAACAGCATATTAGAAACACAGTCCAGCCCTTGCTAGAAGCCTACCAAAGAGGTTTAGAAGTTGGAGATTTAGAGTTTGCTGCTTATTGTGCTCATTGTTATTGCTTCCAATCCTACGTAATTGGAAAGGAACTCGTAGAAGTTGAGCGCGAGATGACAAAATACAGTGAAGCAATTCGTCAAATCAAACAGAAAACGGTACTAACCTGGAACCGAATATATCAGCAGACGATCGCAAATTTGATGGGCTTTTCGGTCAGCCCAACTCGTCTAGTTGGCGAATTCTACAACGAAGAAAAGGGGTTGCCGCAACATGAAGCAACAAATGATGGAACGGCAACCTTTGATGTCTATTTCTATAAACTTTTCCTGTGCTACCTATTTTCTGAGTATGCTCAGGCAGTTAAAAACTCAACCATAGCAGAACGTTATTTAATCCGAATAACAGGCACACCTCTTGGTCCTTTTTACTATTTATATGATGCGCTGGCAAGACTCGCCATATACTCTGAATGCGGTACTCAAGTGCAAAAGGAGCTCCTTAAAAAAGTTACGGTTAGTCAGGATAAAATGAAGCAATGGGCACAGTATGCGCCAATGAATTGTTTGCATAAATATCATCTGGTGCAAGCAGAGATTGCACGAGTTCTAAGTCAGTGGTTTGAAGCAGAGGAATTCTATGAACAAGCAATTCAAGGAGCGAGGGAAAATGAATATATCCAGGAAGAGGCGTTAGCTTATGAATTAGCCGCCAAACATTACTTATCTCGTGGTAGAGAAAAGTTTGCCCAACTCTACATGAAGGAAGCCCACTACTGCTATGAGCGATGGGGTGCAACAGCAAAGGTCAAAGATTTAGAAACTCGCTATCCACAGTTTTTTCCTCAGTCGTCCAGTGTGACTTCCACGCCAATTCGCACTACTGCTGGAACTACCTCGAATACTCCAAATATCGCTTTCGATTTAGCGACGGTGATGAAAGCATCACAAGCAATTTCAAGTGAAATTGAACTGGAGCAGTTGCTCAGTTCTCTAATGCAGATTTTAATTGAAAATGCAGGTGCACAAACTGGATGCCTGCTTTTGGATAACTCAGGAGCATGGGCGATCGAAGCTACTTGTGAATTTAATGATGGTGAGCAGGTTTGTGCGACACGAGTGCTACAATCAGTTCCAATCGCAAATCGTCTACCCGAATCAATCCTTCAGTATGTGATACGGACTCATGAAGCTGTCATCTTTAATGATGCAACTCGTGAAGGAAATTTTATCAACGATCCATACATTCAACGCAACCAAACTCAGTCACTGCTCTGTTTGCCACTGCTGAATCAAAGCAAGCTCGTTGGCGTGTTGTATCTAGAAAATCAATTAGCGGCTGGAGCCTTTACACCCGATCGATCGCAAGTTCTGAATTTACTATCCACTCAGGCAGCGATCGCGATCGAAAACGCCAAACTCTACTCAAAGCTCCGCGCGAGCGAAAGTCAGATGGCTCAGTTTTTAGAAGCGGTTCCCGTAGGAATTGCCGCCATTGATGCGACGGGTCGCCTTTACTATGCCAATCAATGGGGCATTCATCTCATGGGCAGAGAAATTGATCCTGCCGTACCGCCGGATCAAATCGCAGAGGCTTATCAACTTTATGTGACGGGAACGGATCAAATCTACCCTACTGAAAAAATGCCACTCATCCGGGCGTTGAACGGCGAACGCACTACGATTGATGACGTAGAAATTCGCCAAAATAACCAAACGATCCCTGTTGAGGTGTGGGGCACTCCCGTCTTTGACGAACAGGGCAATGTAGTTTATGCGATCGCAGCCTTTCAAGACATCACTGAGCGCAAACAAGCAGAGAAACTGCTAGCCGGCTATAACCGAACATTGGAACAACGAGTAATTGAGCGGACTTTGCTGCTTTCGCAGGAGATTGGAGAGCGCCAACGAATTGAAAACGCCCTGCGTCAGAGTGAAGAGCAACGCAGGCTGACAATGGATTTCACCCACATCGGCAGTTGGAACTGGAATATCGTGGAGAATACAACAAACTGGAACGATAACCACGCTCGATTGCTGGGGTTGGTCCCAGGTGAAGTTGAGAGTAGCTATCAGGCATGGCGTGATCGCGTTCATCCAGAAGATATTCATCGGATTGAGCAAGCTGTTACAGCAGCTCTAGCAACTCATACCGATTTTGAAGCTGAATACCGAGTGATTTACCCAGATAATAGTATTCACTGGCTAGTTGGCAGAGGTCGAGGCATTTATAACCAAGCCGGACAGCCAGTGCAAATGTTGGGGGTAATTCTGGATATTAGCGATCGCAAACTCGCCGAAGCTGCCTCGATTCTGGAAGAACGCAACCGCATGGCGCGAGAAATTCACGATACATTGGCACAGTCCTTCACGGGCATTATCATTCACGCTAGATCTGCTGCTAGCAAGATAACGGTAGACGCCCAAAAAGCTCAAGCTTACCTGGCTCAAGTACAAAACTTAGCCCGAACTGGACTCACGGAGGCACGCCGCTCTGTAGAGGCGCTACGCCGTCCATACTTATTAGAAAATAACGATCTGTTAAGCGCTTTCAAGCAACTGGCAACCCAGTTAGAATCATCCTCTGGTACGACAATTATGTGTGAAGCCATCGGTATTCCCTATCCACTACCCTCGGAGGTGGAGAATAATCTGCTCAGGATTGGACAGGAAGCCTTGACTAATGCACTGAAGTACGCAAGAGCAACCGAAATTCGCGTTGAACTGATATATCAGTCCACGCAGTGCAGATTACGAATTAAGGACGATGGACAGGGATTTCCCATTGATCGTTCTTCTAGCCACAATGGCTTTGGTTTATTAGGGATGTCAGAACGTGCCGATCGCATTGGGGCACAACTCCAGATCCAGAGCACTCCTGGACAAGGAACAGAAATCGCGGTGTCCGTAAATCAGCAGGAAAAACCATCATGAGTCAATCTAATGCCATTCGTGTTCTGGTTGTAGACGATCACCCGGTTGTGCGTCAGGGCTTGGTCGGGATGCTAGAAGAAGTGCCAGATATTCTTGTAGTTGGACAAGCTGGAAATGGTCAGGAGGCACTTGCTGTCTTTCGTCAAGAACAGCCAGATGCAACTTTGATGGACTTGCGGATGCCCCATATGGATGGAGTCGCTGCGATTACTGCCATCTGCACCGAGTTTCCTGCTGCTCGGATTATCGTATTGACGACTTACGAGGGCGATGAAGACATTTATCAGGGGTTACGAGCAGGAGCCAAAGGATATTTACTCAAAGATGCTGAGCCAGAAGAATTGCTGGCTGCTATTCGCGCTGTTCACAAAGGACAGAAGCACATTCCACCTCAGGTAGGTGCCAAACTCTTAGAGCGCATGACGAGTCCAGAATTGAGCGATCGCGAGTTAGAGGTACTTCAACTCATTACAACGGGCAAGAGTACCCAAGTCATTAGCAAGGCTCTACATATTACTGAACGCACTGTCAACTTTCATATCAATCATATTTTAAGTAAGTTGGGTGTAGAGGATCGCACTCAAGCGGTGATCGTTGCATTAAGGCGAGGCATTGTTAGCTTGTAGCGTCATACCTGTTAAATTTGTCAGGTTATCAGTTGCCTAATTTGTCAGCTTATATTCTGAAGTTTTTCTCAGCGACAAAATCGACTTAACTCTCTAAATTGAGAGTATGCAACAGATAACACAGAGGTATTGATTTACCCAATTTTGAAAGATGTTTTATAGCAATCATCTGTCTCTACCTGCTGCACTCCTTTCCTAAGAGGTGCCAATGAGTCTCGGTGATTATTATAATCGGTTGCTTGTGCCAATTTCTGAACAAGATCATATTCAGGGATTGGTGAGCGCTTCAGTGGCACTCGTTGAATATGGTGACTATCAATGTCTTATTTGTGGCGAAGCTCACCAATTAATCAAGGCGATCCAGCAACAGCTATACGACTTATGCTTTGTATTTCGCCACTTTCCACAGCCGCAAATACATCCTTATGCCCAACGTGCAGCCGAAGCCGCCCAAGCGGCAGCCGCCCAAGGTCAGTTTTGGCAAATGCATGACATTTTGTTCACCCATCAACAAGAGTTAGGAAACGATCATCTTGTGGAGTATGCCAATAATTTAGGACTTGATATCCCTCAATTTCTGCAAGATATATCAAGTAAAGTACATATCAATCGCATCAATCAAGATATCGAAAGTGGATTAAACAGTGGAGTAACGGCTGCCCCAGCACTGTTTATTAATGAAATTCGCTATATCGGTCGCTGGAATATTGACCAGTTGATGGCAGCAATTATCACTGTAAGTAATTGATGTTCCTGGTTTTTAATCCTAACTAATGTCTCACTGAGGAAAATTTTATGACATCCATTCTATTACTGTTTAAAAATGGTTTTGAGTGCTATTCAGTTTTTAACTTAAATTTATTTTTTGGGCAATTCAGATATATAGTTGCACTTCAGGATGCTGAAATTGAACTTAACTTAAAACCTATCTTGGAAAACTTTCCTGGTTTAAATTAGCCGAACGTCAAAGAATAGGGATAGTTCATTCGGAATCAGGTGAAACACATTTGCACTGAGCTTGCACGATCAAACACTAGGAAACCCACTCTAGCAATGTGTTCTAAACCGTGAAGTTTAGATAGGGAGACAAACTAATGAACCGTGATCGGCAATACCTTTACTCCACTGCTATCGATAATCCTGAAAAGTTGCAAAGCCTGCCGCAACACCTCAACAGCTCCAGTTTGAATCATGTATTTACCCATATTGCACAAGAGGTTGCTCAGCGGCTTCAGTCATCTCATGATTTTCCAGTTAATCGAGACAGCAATCCTGATGAGGCGATAGCGATTCAAGCGATCGCACATTTGCAGCGATTGACCCCTCTGACTAATAAGGCTATTAAACATCAACTTTATAGCTATCCACAAGGAGAAAAGAGCAATCTTATGACACAATCTTTCTGGTTTTTTGGTTCTCGCCTCACCATCGTTGCTGACCATACCACGACCGGAGGTCAGTACGATCTAATTGAAGGCTACTTCCCACCTGGCTCACAGACTCCTCCCCATCGCCACACGCGCTATTCTGAACAACTCTATGTACTGTCCGGGAAGTTCACAGTGTGGGCAGGTGAGAACAAGGTTGTGCTAAGCGCGGGTGAAAGCTTCCTGATTCCGGTTGGCACACCTCACGTCGTCGCGGTGCTCGGCGATAAGCCAGCTCGTGGGTTGGTCGTTGCTGCGCCCAGTGCCTTTGCTCGGCTGATTGCAGCAGTGGGGACGCTGGATGAGACAGAATCATCGGACATGGAGCTAGTTGAACGCATTAGCGCTGAGATTGGCGACGAAATTCTGGGTGCGCCCGGAGATGTACCCCCCACATGAGGTGATGCGGGAAAACTTTTTAGCGCAGATCGTCAACATCAGGCTGCTCCTCATTGTTCTCGTGTTGAAAGCAACCCACCGCAAACTACTCTTTCACCCCTCAACAACCACAGGATTTATCATGATGAAAAAACTAGAAGGAAAAGTCGCTCTTGTCACCGGCGGTACCAGCGGCATCGGTCTTGCCACTGCTAAGCGCTTTGTCGCCGAAGGGGCATATGTCTTCATCACCGGTCGTCGCCAAACTGAACTTGATGCCGCCGTCAAAGCGATCGGTGAAAACATCACGGGTGTTCAGAGCGATGCCTCCAAGATGGAAGACCTCGATCGCCTGTTCGCCACGATTGAGCAAGAGAAAGGACACCTCGATGTGATCTTCGCCAATGCTGGTGGTGGAGAACTCGTTCCACTTGGAGCAATCACCGAAGAACACTTTGACAAAACGTTCAACACTAACGTCAAAGGTTTGCTGTTCACCGTGCAGAAGGCACTACCTCTGTTGCCAGAGGGCGCTTCCATCATTCTAAACGCCTCGACGACTACTACTATGGGTACCCCAGCCTTCAGCGTTTACAGTGCGACCAAAGCCGCTGTGCGCTCGTTTGCTCGCAATTGGACACTCGACCTCAAAGAGCGCCAGATCCGAGTTAATGCTATTAGCCCTGGTGTAGTTCCTACTCCCGGTTACAATCTCATGGGACTGAGTGATGAGCAGGTGCAGGATTTCGTAGCAACTGAAGCCAAAAATATCCCACTAGGACGAGTCGGCACACCGGATGAGATTGCCAAAGCCGTCGTCTTTCTCGCTTGTGACGACAGCAGCTTTGTCAACGGCATCGAGCTGTTTGTCGATGGCGGTATGGCACAGATTTAAAGTGCCCTAAAAATACCCATCACCAAAACCATAGAGGAGTTCGCTGCTATGAATGCAATTAACGGCATCATCAGTCAGCCCAGCCCATATTCAGTAACCGAAACCGTCGAGCGCTTAGAAGCTATCCTTCAGGCAAAAGGCATCACCATTTTTGCCCGCATTGATCAACGAGCTGAAGCCGAAAAAGTTGGACTCAGCCTGCGTCCGACACAGTTATTGCTGTTTGGCAACCCTGAAGCCGGAACACCGCTCATGGTGGCAGAACCGACGATCGCTCTGGATTTACCTCTGAAAATACTGGCATGGGAAGCGGCTGACGGTAAGGTATGGCTGAGTTACAACGATCCTAATTACTTAAAGCAGCGGTTCTCTCTCTCCGATGAGTTGGTCAAAAACATCGCGGTCATTGCACCTTTAGTCAATCAAGCACTCCGATAAGCAACTCATTCATTTTTTCGATATCCCATGTTGGCTGGCGTAATTGAATGCAATCCAAAACTTTGGAGCTAAAGATGAAACTCATCTCTGTCAACGTAGGACTTCCGCGTGAAGTGACTTGGAAAGGGAAAACAGTTACAACTGGAATTTTCAAAGAGCCAGTCAGCGAACGGGTGATGGTGCGATCGCTTAATTTAGACGGTGATGGACAGGCTGATCTCACCGTTCATGGCGGATTAGACAAAGCAGCCTATGTCTATCCGTTCGAGCATTACGATTACTGGCGAGGTGAATTGCCTGACACAGAGCTGCCGCTAGGCATCTTTGGCGAAAATTTCACGATTACTGGACTAAGAGAAGAGGAAGTGAATATTGGCGATCGCTTTCACATCGGCACTGTAAAACTGATGGTGACACAACCTCGCCTACCTTGCTACAAACTTGGGATTCGGTTTGGACGACCGGATATGGTTAAACGATTTCTCGCGAGTCGTCGAACCGGATTTTACTTTCGTGTTTTGCAAGAGGGCGAAGTCGGAGCTGGAGACACTTTAGAGTTGGTGAGTCGAGATGACAACAACATCACTGTTGCTGATATCACTCAACTTTATGTTCGCCAGGAAGACAATCCAGAGTTACTTCACCGTGCTGCTCAACTGGAAGCTTTACCCGAAAGTTGGCGCGACTACTTCCAGGAGCAAGGTCGTCGTCAGGATGTGAGATAAATTAACCTGTCGTAAAACTTCACCAGTTGAAGAAGGTTCTCTCAGCATGGCTTCACGTCCATCAGCCACTACTTATAGGGCACTTTCCTGTAACGATTGAAATAACTGGATGGAGATAACCTGTAATTACTCTTTGAGTTAAGATTTAAACGCTTTAAAGCCGTCTCTAACTTGTCGCTTAACTCAGCAAACTTCAGTGTTCTGAATCAAATGAATATTGAACAATGAGAACAACAGAACACCTGTTTCTCATACTTCTACAACGCATATATTCCATGACCACATATCGCACAGTCTCAATCGATGGTTTAGATATTTTCTATCGTGAAGCGGGTTCTCGCGACAACCCAACGATTCTGCTGTTGCATGGCTTCCCGACTTCCTCTCACATGTTCCGCAATCTCATACCTGCACTTGCGGATTCCTTCCATCTGGTTGCCCCTGATTACCCTGGCTTTGGCTATAGTTCCATGCCTACGGTGGATGAGTTTGATTACACATTCGATCGCCTTACCGAAGTAATGGCAGGCTTTATCGATGCGATCAGCTTGAAACGCTACAGTCTTTACTTGATGGACTATGGCGCTCCTATTGGCTATCGCCTTGCAACGCAGAATCCAGAGCGGGTAGAGTCGCTGATTGTGCAAAATGGCAATGCCTACGCGGAAGGGCTAGGTGATTTCTGGCAACCAATGCGAGCTTTTTGGCAGAACAAGACACCTGAGAATACCGAGCGGGTGCGTCAGGCTCTAGCTATCAAGGGCGCGAAATGGTATTACACCACTGGAGCGAGAAATTTAGAGTCCCTCAGTCCCGATACGTGGACTTTGGATGAAGCGCTTCTCGATCGCCCTGGTAACTCGAATATTCAACTGGCATTGAAGTACGACTATCAATCCAATTTGTTGCTGTATCTGCAATGGCAAGCCTACCTGCGTCAGTATCAACCCCCAACGTTAGTCGTGTGGGGCAAAAACGATCAGGGCTTTTTAGTCGAAGGAGCCTATGCCTACAAACGTGACTTGCAGAATCTTGAGTTTCATCTACTCGATACCGGACACTTTGCCCTGGAAGAAGATGGGGACGTGATCGCAGATCATATTCGCTGCTTTCTGACCACCCACGTTGTAGAGAACACCATGATCGACAGGACAACAACGACCGATCCCGATTTTGATGCCCGCGAGGCACTACGCCTGCTCGGTCCCGATCCCGAAAACTGGGTACCCGATCGCCCTGGCATCGATCACAATGTCACTATAATAGGTGGCAGCGGCAGCGGTAGCACCTTTGTATTTGCGCTACGCCGTGCTGGAATCGGTCGCGTGACGGAGATCGATGCAGCCGATGACGAGGCTCATGCAGGCGTATGGCTGACGCGAGCGCGGATGAAAACGCTCCGCACGCCGAAAAATCTGCCTGGTCCAGAACTAGGCATCCCAGAATTGTCCTTTCAAGCCTGGTACGAAGCTCGGCACGGTGCGGCAGCCTACGCGCAGATCGATCGCATTGAGCGAGTGGCTTGGGCTAAGTACCTCAGTTGGTATCGGCAATTCCTCGGTATCCAGGTTCGTTACCGGACGAAGTTGGTGCGGATTGAGCCAGATGCAGGTTTCTTCCGCCTACACCTTGAGGTAAACGGTGTCCCGCAGGTAGAAACTACGCGCAAAATTATCTTCGCCAATGGCGTGGCTGGCACTGGTGGTCCATACATACCTCCAGTACTGGCTGACTTACCACGCACGCTGTACGCACATACCGCCGATGCCATCGATTTTGAAGCACTGCGCGGTAAGACTGTGGCGGTGCTGGGTGCGGCGGCTTCAGCTTTCGATGCAGCAGGAGTGGCGTTGGAATCGGGAGCTAAGGCAGTACACCTATTTGTACGGCGGTCAGAGCTTGCATCTCTGTCAGTACTGCGGGTACGGGACTACCCTGGCGCTTACGACAATTATCCTCAATTACCCGATGCAGCCCGCTGGTTCCAGGCTTGGCGCTTTCATCAAGCAGGCATCGCACCACCACCGAACTCGATTAAGCGAGCGCTCGCCTTCCCGAACTTTCACATCCACCTATCTGCACCTTGGAAATCGGCACGGAAAATGGGTGATCGCATTGCTATCCAGGTGAACGATGATGTTTCCGAGTTTGATTTTGCGATCGCTGGCACTGGTTACTTCGTTGACCCAACAAAGCGTCCCGAACTAGCCGACTTTGCCCAGCATATTGCCCTCTGGCGCGATCGCTACGAGCCACCAGAAGACCTGCGCGACGACAATTTGGGGATGCACCCTTACCTCGGTAGCGCCCACGAATACCAAGAAAAAGTACCTGGCACTGCCCCTTATCTGAAAGACATTCACGTATTTAATCCTGCTGGTTTGGTCAGCTTCGGCTTGCCAGTTGGTGACATACCTAGCATCCGCCGCGACGTACCTGCAATAGTATCGTGCATCAGTCACGACTTGTTCTTTGAGGACTGGGCGCATCATGAGGCACGTATCACAGGCGATATTGCCCCCGAGTTTGAGAACTCGCTCTATGCTCCTGCGGTGTGGAAACAACCGAGCGGGGCAGCGACGCGCTAGGTTAACAACTTTTTCACCAGTAACAAATAGTTCTGGCTGGGAAACGATGTCAGTAGAAAGTGATTGCCATTCCACAATCACTGCTCTTCAAGCAACACTGTTAAATCAATTCACTTAACAGTGTCATTTCAACAGATTGTTTACTACTTATCAAAGGAGAATGTCATGGTTGCTCAAGTAAACTCGCCAGCCGCAAAAATTTTGGAAGTTGCAGATGATCCACGTCTTTCCAAAGGGGTGAAGGAATTTTTGAACGTGCTGAATTCAGGAGGTGCGGCGCTGGAGACACTCACTCCACTCGAAGCACGTCAGGTTTTTGTTGATGCACAAGCTTCTGTTCCAGTAGACCTTTCTGGTATTGAGGAGTCTGAGAAGACGATTTCTGCTGATGGTTATTCGATTACACTCAATATTGTGCGACCTGAAGGTGTCAAAGGCACATTGCCTGTTTTCATCTTTATTCATGGCGGCGGTTGGGTGCTGGGTGATTATCCAACGCACAAGCGTATGGTGCGTGAGCTCGTTGTGCTTTCAGGGTTTGCGGGTGTCTTTGTTAACTACACTCGCACGCCAGATGCCCAGTATCCACAAGCGATTAATGAGATCTATGCCGCAACCAAATGGGTTGCTGAGCATGGTGAGGAGATTGGTGTGGATGGCAAAAATTTGGCAGTTGTCGGCAACAGTGTTGGCGGGAATATGACAACAGTAACTGCTTTGAAGGCGAAAGAAAACGGAGGACCACACATTAAGCTACAAATCATGATGTGGCCGATCGTCGATGCGGATTTTGAAACAGATTCTTATCAACAATTTGGCGAGAAACGTTTCCTGACCACATCTTTGATGAAGTGGATGTATGACCTCTATACGACTGACCCAGAAAAGCGCAAAGAAATTTATGCCTCTCCCCTACAGGCTACTGTTGAGCAATTGAAAGGATTGCCTCCGGCGTTAATTCAGGTTGGAGAAAGCGATATCTTGCGTGATGAAGGCGAAGCGTATGGACGCAAGTTGGATGAAGCCGGGGTAAAAGTGACAACCGTGCGTTACAACGGCATGATTCATGACTTCGGACTGCTTAATGGTTTAGCCGAGGTTCCGGCAGTTCGTTCTCTTTTTGTCCAAGCAGCCGCTGAACTGAAGAAATATCTGCAATAGGAAATGATCGCTTCTTTGACTGCCGATTACAATCAATCCTCGTTCTTGTCGGTTTCAGAGATTACAGGCTTGAAACTACTCTGACTTATTTAATCCCCATTGTCTAAGTCAGAGATAGTTAATCTCTCATCACGGCTGCAATTCACCCCTGCCTAATTCGGGCAAAGGATGAATCATCTCGAACATTCAACTTCATAAGGTCAATTCTCAAGTACCTGACAGCTATGGACAATCACATCCCAAGCGCCAAGGATATTGTCGGTCCATCCCCATTGATCGCGATTGAAAACGAAGCACCAGCGAAGCTGATTGTTGATCCACCACTTCCCGAACCGCTGTCCCAGGGTCGCGTCTTCATCCAGTATCGAACCGAGAACCTGCGGATGTTGCCGGTGTTTGGTAAAGGTGCCCTTGATGTATTGCCACGCCTTGGTCATGTCCACATCACTGTTGACGACGCACCCTGGCACTTTGTTGACACCAGCGGCGAAACATTGATCCTGGTCGGACTGGAACCTGGTCCACACAAGGTGCTGATTGAACTAGCCGACCCTACACACAAAGTAATCACCAGCGAAACAGTGACGTTCACAATGCCCGATCTTAAGCGATGAGTCAGGTCTGTGAAATCAGGACTTACGCACTAACGCCACATATAGTAGGGGCGCATAGCTGTACGCCCCTACTGATGGCGCTTTAAAGCTCAATTTGCGTAAGTCCTATGAAATGATGCGATCGACACTTCGCAGCGCTTCGTTATCGCAACCCACATCCGTCAATTTCTCACATCACGGTTGCAGCCTATACAACGAAATGAATTCAAAGGAAGTCACAACATGAATATGCTCACCTTCAGGAACGGCATTCGCCTGCTTCTGATTGTCATTCTCTTTTTAGGAACCATTACAATCACTTCTCTGGGAGCCATCATGAATACTGCCAGCGCACAAGCCAATAAGCCTACGATCGTGTTCGTCCACGGCGCATTCGCCGAGTCTTCCAGTTGGAACGGGGTATTGACCAAACTGATCACAAAAGGTTACCCGACGGTTGCTGTGGCTAATCCCCTACGTGGCGTCAAAAGCGATGCAGACTATGTTGCTAGCGTCCTTAAAGACATCAACGGTCCCATCGTGCTGGTTGCACATTCCTACGGAGGTTCGGTAACGACCAATGCGGTTAATGGTAACAACAATGTGAAAGCACTGGTCTACGTTGCTGGCTTTGCTCCTGAGGAAGGCGAGACTGCCGCCGAACTCTCAGGACGTTATCCGGGCAGCACGCTCACGCCGACCCTCGCGCCGCCGGTTGTCCTGCCCGATGGTGGCAAAGACCTGTATATTCAGCAGAGCAAGTTCCACGCCCAATTTGCTGCTGATGTGCCCGCTAACGACGCGCAACTGATGGCTAGTACCCAGCGTCCGATTATGGAAGCCGCGTTTAATGAAGCCTCCGGCACGCCTGCATGGAAGTCCACCCCGTCCTGGTTCATCTATGGCGATCGCGACTTGAACATTCCGGCGGCGGTGCATTCTTTCATGGCGAACCGCGCCAGCTCCAAGAAGACGATCATAGTAAATGGCGCTTCACATGTAGTAATGGTTTCCCATCCAGACGCCGTTGCCGAGATCATCGAACACGCTGCAACCGCGCAATAAAGCAGTGTGAACGCATCGCGGATACATCGGAATCGCTGTGCTCTGCTGGTGGCAGGGGGAAGCAAAGACATGGGCAAAGGCTGAGTACAGAACAAAACTTGCAAATGCTGATAAGGAAAGGGGTTCATGAGAATTACCACATTCCCCTCTTTTGAAAAAGTGTATCTTTCAATAACCGAAACCTGACCTTTTCAGCGAATTGGGCTAATCCGGGGAAGATGAACCACAGTGACTTCCCAGCGAACACTGAATACTAATTTTATTTAAGACCATCGCAACGGATTAAAGCTGTGTACTACTTCACGACGATTTAAAGCTAGGCACCGAAATATACGAATACGGAAAAACGTTTCCGTTAAGCTGCTGCTGTTTAACACAACGGATGGTATAGAGGGAATTATCTCAGAAGGTAAAGCCATAGCCACTTAATCTATCACCGATAATTCTCAACAGTAATTTGAGTTTGAGTAAAGACACCTTTCTCGTCAATTCGGAATTAATGTTGAAGCAATTCAATATGAACGATTTCAGTCTAATTAGTTTTACAACACTCTTGAAAACCATGAAAACACTACTGAAAATATCCGCGTTACTCCTGGCTCTGCCCATCAGTGTCTTAGCTAATTTTTCCTTAAGAGCGTCTGCTGATTCTACTGCTGGCATCATCCTGAGTACGAAATGCCGGGGTGGCTACAACATTAATATTTGGCAGAATCATACTTCTGGTAAACTGCTGTATCGCGCGACCAGTCCCAACGGGAATTTAAGTTTGGATGGAGGAACTAGCCAAGCGACGGAAGGTGTTCGGGTGTATAGGTTTCGGAATGGAAATTATGAATATTGGGTGTGGGATGGCACGTTAGATAACCCGCAGTCTGGAACTTTAGAGGTGTATAAAAATAATCGTATCTTAATGCAGCGAACTTGTATGAAAAATTAAATCCTCTAGCGCGTGTTAAGCACTTTTTTAAAACCCAGTTGCGTTAGTGCCAGAACAAAGAGAACCGTGAACATCAACAAGCGAAGAGAGACATGAACATCAATAACAATGACACCGCAGTAGTCGTTATCGATCCGCAAAACGATGTCTTGAGTGAAACAGGGGTTTCCTGGGACTTGGTGGGTAACAATGTCAAGGATAACAAGACCGTCGAGAACATTGAGCGCATCTTCAAAGCCGCAAAGCAGAATGAATTTGAGGTTTTCATCTCCCCCCACTATTACTACCCCACCGACTATGGCTGGAAATTCGCCGGAACCGTGGAGCAAATGATGCTTAAATCCAGGGAGTTTGATCGCAATGGTGCGTTGAGCCTCGATGGTTTCTTGGGTTCTGGTGCTGACTGGCTTGAGCGCTACAAGCCCTTTATCGAAGATGGCAAGACAATCGTGGTCAGTCCCCACAAAGCTTACGGACCGCAGAGCAATGACCTCGTTTTACAACTGCGTAAGCGCAACATCAGCAAAGTCATTCTGCTCGGAATGCTGGCAAATATTTGTGTTGAAGCTCACCTACGCGACTTGATTGAACAGGGATTTGAGGTGCTTGTCATCAAAGACGCAACGGCTGCCCCTCAACATCCGGAACTGGGCGATGGCTACAAGGCAGCACTGATTAATTTCGGGTATATCGCCAACGCCGTTCTGTCTACGGACGAGATTGTAGCAGCAATGGCATGACCCTATCAACGATGCTAATTACACAGGAGTTGCACTTGCAGCTCAGAAAAATTCAAGTGGAAATGGTGTTTGTCTAATTGGTTTTACCACATATCCAGCAGGAATCATGAATACACAGGTGATCGCAATGATAGTTCTTACATGAAAAAAGTTCAAAGATTTTTGCTGTTAGCTCTGCTGTGAAGTAATCCCAATCGCCGAATGAAGTAACGCCAAACGCAAAGGAGATTGAAATGGATACCCAATACTACGACGACATTATTATCGGCGGCGGTAAAGCAGGTAAAACACTGGCACCTGCACTAGTCGCGGACGGACGCAAAACCGCTCTGGTGGAACGTAGCTTAAACATGATTGGTGGCTCGTGCCCTAATATTGCCTGCATTCCCAGCAAAACGATGGTGGCAAGTGCACAGGTGGCAAATACTGTGCTTCACAGTGCTGCCTATGGCATCAAGACGGCACCGCCAACGGTTGATATGGCGGCAGTGATTGGGCGCAAACGATCAGTCGTGCAGTCCCTGCGACCAATCAATCTCAACAAGTTGCACACCGCATTGGGGGACGATCTGATCATTGGCACCGCTCGCTTTGTGGCACCTAAAACGATTGAAGTGGCAACATCTGAGGGTACTACTCGCTTACTCACCGCAGAACGATTGTTTATCAATACAGGCACGCGACCGTTGATTCCATCCGTGCCGGGACTCAAAGAAGCTGGGTTTTTGACCAGTGAGTCGATCATGGAATTGGAAGAGTTGCCTGAGCACCTAATCGTTCTCGGTAGTGGCTACATTGGGTTGGAGTTTGCCCAAATGTTCCGGCGCTTTGGCTGTCGCGTCACTGTCATTGGGCATAGTGAGCAAATCCTGTCACAGCAAGACCCAGATATTGCGATCGCGGTGCAAACGCTACTGGAACGAGACGGCATTGAATTCTTGCTGAAGGCGAAGGTGTTAAGGGTCGAGCGTTCTGGCAATGCAACTAAACTTCTTCTTCAAGTCGCTGCTCGGGAAATGGAACTTCAAGGTTCGCATTTGCTTGTTGCCGTCGGTCGTATACCAAACTCCGATGCCTTAAATCTAGCTGCTGCTGGTGTAGCAACCGATGAACGCGGATTTATTCAAGTCAACGATCGCTTGGAGACCAACGTACCGAATATCTGGGCGTTAGGCGATATCAATGGGGGACCGCAATATACCCATGTAGCGTTGGACGATTATCGGATTGTCAAAGCGAATCTGATTGATGGCGGCAACCGCAGCACGCGCGATCGCTTGGTGCCATCCTGTTTGTTCATCAATCCAGAACTGGCTCAGGTGGGTCTGACCGAAACCGAAGCGCAACAACAAGGGTATGCGATCCGAGTGGCGAAGTTGGATGCCTCAAACATTATGCGAGCGGTAACAGAGGGTCAAACTGATGGACTGATGAAGGCGATCGTCGATACCGAGACGGGTCGTATTCTGGGGTGTTCACTCTTGTGTCATGAAGCGGGTGAAGTGATTTCGACGGTGCAGATGGTGATGCAAGCTCAGATGCCTTACACCGTTCTGCGTGATGCAGTGTTGACTCATCCTACGATGACTGAAGGGTTAAATATGCTGTTTTCAAAGGTGTAAGAAGGCAGTAAGTGCAGACACCTCACAATTTTTTACACCCGAGTGAGGCTGCTAATGACAACCATCTAAATTAACCCCAACAAGTTATCCGACAAGAGAGTGCTGGTTACAGGCGGAACTAAAGGCATGGGCAAAGCGATTCTCCAAGGGAGAGGCTACGCCAACGCCAAACGTCTGAGGCAAGCTGGTGTAACAGTCATCAAAACCGACCACTCAAAGCAATCATGAACTTCAATCGCCGGATTTATTTATTCAGTCTGACATCAGCACGCCTGATGGAGTGGAAAAAGTTGTCAAGGAAGTGTTTGCTCGTCTCGGCGGCGTGGACATCCTTATCAATAATGTTGGCGGTTCTTCGGCACCTAACGGTGGCACACTTGCCCTAACTGATGATGATTGGCAGCAGACATTCAATGCTATATTTGTTCACCGCTGTCCGCTTAGAGCAGGCATTTCTATACCAGATGCAGCAAGCCGGTCACTACACCGAGAGATGTTGTAAGGCGTTGAATACACTCTAGTCGCGCATTCTCCTGTCCTATCTCTCCGCTAACGGGCTGGCATTTCTCTTACAACCAACGCCAACCGCCCAAAAACTTAAGCCGAAATCTCACTTATAAACCTATCCAGTGCCTTTTTCATCGCTGTCAATTTGTCCAAGCGCACATCTGCAAACATGTGCTCACATCCATAAAATCCCCCTACAACTAAAACGAGCAATCGCATCCTTTATCAACACGCTTTTTAGCTAAGCAAGGATTTATCATCTGTTTGATATGCTCAAGAAATACCCTTGGAATCCAATCAAACCAACTGTTCTCAGCGTTGATTGGGCGTTGCATAATAGGGAATGATGTAGAGCCGAGGTAAGCCCCGATGAACTGTCCTCACTGCGCCAGTGACAAAGTTGTCAAAAATGGGCATCGCAATGGCAAGCAAAGTTACCTGTGCCGAGACTGCCGTCGCCAATTTCGAGACAATCCCCAACTCGGCTACAGTGCACAGGTCAAAGCCCTTGGCGTCACTATGTCGCTCAACGGCATGGGATTTCGAGCGATCGAGCGCGTTACCGGCATCAACCATAATAGTGTGGTCAACTGGGTGCGCCAAGCTGCGGCAGCGATCCCTCAGGAGAATTACGAGATTCCCGAAACAGCCCAACTCGATGAGTTGGAAACCTTTGTAGGTCAAAAAAAACAAAATTTGGCTATGGACGGTGGTGAATACAAAACATCCCGGCATCCTCAAGTTCGTGGTGGGTGATCACTCTCTGGAGACCTTTAAGCCTTTGTGGCAGATCGTGAAGGGTTGGGCTTGTTTTCTATACATCACCGATGGTTATAAGGTGTACCCTTGCGTGATTGAGGATGGAGACCATTTGGTCAGTAAAACAGCGATGACTCGGGTCGAAGGGGATAACTGCCGGTTACGGCATTACAAGCGCCCGATTGCATCGCAAGACGTTGTGTTATTCCAAATCGGTTCAGATGTTAACTACCTCCGTTCGACTGCTCATCTACTATCTCAAGCATCGTCAGATCCCAGCATTTACTTGAATCATTCTCTATTGGGCAACGCCGGTTTTGACCAATACTAAAAGTTTGTCCAGCTAGAGATTCGTAGATGAAGGGGATTAGGTCTACAGGAAGGCGTATTTGCAACTTAGAACGTTGCGTGAGACAAAGTTGTTTGGTGGCGGATTCGGGAATGCCTGCGATGGGATGAATACTGATGTTATCTAGTTCATGGATAGCAGGACAGATACGGGAAAGAGCCGAATAGACAATGTAGGCATTATCAAGTGGAAGGCTTTGTCCTGTTAGGGAAAAAACCAAGTCTATATAGAGAGACTCCTCAGTTAACATGACTCATTCTCTTTGATGTTTTAAGAGTACAGTAGAATGTTATAGAGGTAAAACTTTGAATTTTTGAGGAAAAGATAATTAAGTGTAAGGTAACTGACTAAACGAAATTGATTTACTCAAAAAAATTATAACTTCTTTGCAAATCTAAAACTTTTCGTCAATAACGGTTTAGTGAATTTAATAATTAAGATGATAGTTGACCATCATCCTGAAGAATTATGGAGTATAGAAAAGCCTCAGTTACCTAAACGTAGCCGTCTTTACCATTTACCGCCCGTAGGAATAGGAACTCCTTTCATAGAGAGCTTAACTAGCTACATTGCTCGACTGGCAGAGTCTCATAGCGTACTCCCCAGTGTGTTGATATCCAAGGAAATCACGCCCTATTTGAAGAAAGTTTTTGCTAAAAGACTTTCCAGCAGAAGGTTACGAGCTTTGTTTGATCGCGCTAGAGCTTTGAACGGCACCGGAGATATAGCAATGGATTTTGTCCAAGCGCTGGAAACGCTAACGCTTCGGAGTGATTTATGCTTTCTGACTCTGCACAGTTGCGCTTCCGTCATTCCACCACGAGGCTTATTCCGTCCTTACAAAGCATGGTGTCCTGCTTGCTATCAAAAGTGGCGCTTATCGAGGCAAGTTGTCTATGAGCCTCTCCTTTGGGTAATCGAAACAATCAAGGTATGTCCCCAACACCAGCAACCTCTTTGCTTGTACTGTCCTCACTGTCACAAACAGCCTCCCCTGCTAGAGTGGCACTCACGTTCCGGGTACTGCTCGATTTGTGGCAAATGGTTAGGGAGCGTTTTTGATTCTTTTGCTTGTAGTACCTTATCTCCAGAGGACTTAAAAAAGGAGATATGGGTAGCGGATAGCATAGGAGAATTGATTACTGCCGTACATAGCCTCTCATCTCCACTGCTGAGGGAAAACGTAGCGAAAGGCATGTGTGCAGCCATAAACCTTGCTACTAAAGGGAATATCGCCGCCTTCGCTAGTCTTTTGGGAATTCCTAAAAATACCCTATGGATGTGGCATACCGGGAAAGCTTTGCCCCAACTTAATGCCCTTCTAAGAATTTGCTATCGCTTGGAGATATCTTTACTCGACTTCCTTACACCTGAAAAAATGGTAGCTAAGTCTTTGAAGCTCAGCTTACAGGAATCTACCCAGCGATCACACAACAAAAGAGTATCTCCCAAGCCATTCGATTCAGACAGAGTAGAAGAGGCTCTACAGGCAACGCTTGCCAGTGATGAGAAGCCCCCACTGACTATGAAAGAGGTGGCTGAACGTTTGGAGTATAACAGACGGACAATTTCTCAGCACTTTCCTGACTTGTGTCGCGCCATTTCTGCTAAATCCCTTCGCTACAGAAAAGCCGCGCAGGAGAAAAAGATAGAGCAATCTTGTGAGCAAGTGCGGCAGATTGCGCTCAAGCTCCATATTGAGAATGTGTATCCCTCTGAAGGTCGTGTATCACAACTAATGACCAAACCAGGAGACTTACGAACCAAAAAAGTCCGGGCAACCTTGCAGGAATTGCAATCTGAACTGAGTAGGTAAGCAGATAGTAGCCCAATCAAGTTCTAAAACTACTGCCCGAACGCTCAACAAGCTACAAGCATAAGTTGACCAGGGAAAATCACAAGCATAAAATGACCATTGTGGACAACTTATGGTTGTAGTCACAAAACAATTAGTCACTCTACAACTAAATATATGGGCGATACTGGATTTGAACCAGTGACCCCATCCGTGTGAAGGATGTGCGCTACCACTGTGCTAATCGCCCAAGCTTTCCAAGTATATCACAGGCATTCACAGCCAACAACTATTTTTAATGTTGAAGCCTCTAAGCAATGTTCAATTAACCTAGTTTTTATGGGGTATATGAACATCAAGGAGAAGGAATGCCTGAAAATAGCGGAATCAATATCAATACTGCTGATAGCATCAACCAAGAGGTGACAAATACCGTTGAACAGTTACCGGAGTCCAATCAAGGCGGTTTACCTGGAATCAGGGAATTGCTAACTCAATTGCAAACAGTAATTCAGGCTGAGGATAGCTTGCAGCCAGACAAGAAAACGAAAGCACTTCAGCAAGTGCAGATTTTAGCCGACGCCGGGAAAAATCCTCAAGTATCCCAACACCAAACGCAAGCAGAAACAGCTATGGGTGTTTTGAGAGAGATAAGCGCCGAGTTACCCAAGACGACTACTTTAATTACAACGTTTAATCAAGTATTGCCTAACATAGCCGAGATATTCGGTTTGGGATGAAGCCAACAGATCGCTTTAAAAGTAGAACGCGATCGCGTTCTACTTTTAAACCCAAAATTAACCCTTTGGGTGACTTTCTAACCAACTCACCAAATCTGCTGTATCCGCAAAGTCTAACAACGCCTCAGCTAAATCTTCTAACTGGGTGAGAGATAACTGGCGAATTTGCTCTTGCAACTCAGGCGCAACTGTACCAATTCGACGGTTGAGTAGCCGCATAATTACTGCCAACTCTCCCTCTTGTCTACCCTCTTGTCTACCTTGTTCCAACCCTCGTTCTATCCCTTGCTGCATCCAACTGGTAACGATTTCCATAACTACCTCAATTTCAACTGGTTCAAAGGAAGCAATCTCAGCCTGAAAAATTTCTTCTTCTGCTGTATTCAACTGGAGATAAGTATCAACAAACCCAGAAATCATTTTCATCTGTGCTGGATTTAGTCGCAGAGTTGCCAGCAGGCGCAGACATTCTGATTTAACTTTAGGACGGTCTTCAGGCGCTATGTTCATTTTAGCCATCAGCGCACTGGCTAGTGGATTTTGGTGTTGCAGAAAATCTCGCCAATTCAGGCGATTTAATTGAATCAGCTGATAGTTAAACTCCAAAACCACTGTATCGGGAAATTCTACCCGGTGAAAGTTTGGCTGTGGAAGTTTGGGAGAATTGTACGAAAAGATAGCGATTGGATACACGGGGATGGCAAATTTTTCATACAACCGGGCGAAGTAACGAAACATTCGCCGCCCAAAATCTGCTTGTGGTTGAGCTTGGTGTTCTAAGTGGATTAGAAAGTATGATTCTTGTTCTCTGAATCTAGCCTTTACTAATAAATCAGCTTCATATTTTTCGCCAGCCGTGACATCAGTATATATTTCTTTTGGTTCAAAGCTGATTGAATTTGGTTCCAGATAAGCAACTATGTCTGGAAAGAATAACTCTAGAAATTCTGTAAAAAACTCAGTGAGTAGTTCTTTAAATAAACGGTCATGGTCAATCATGTTAAAATCGCGCCACCCATTAAGCGCTGGTAGCGATAGTCTAACGCAGCTTTCATTAAAGGATGTTGCTCTAATTTTTTATCTTGCAATATCACCTTTTCAGCTGCATCCCGCGCTATATTTAAAACTTCTTGATCTTCCACTAAACTTGCCAAAGCTAAATCTTGCACCCCAGACTGGCGAGTACCTAGCACTTGACCGGGGCCGCGTAACCGCATATCCATTTCAGCAATGAAAAAGCCGTCTTGGGATTGTTCCAACACGTTCAACCGATAACGTGCATCTGCGGTTTTACTGCTGCTCATCAAGAGACAGTATGATTGGTGAGAACCCCGACCGACGCGGCCCCGCAACTGGTGCAACTGAGATAAGCCGAAACGCTCCGCATTTTCAATTAGCATCACCGTAGCATTAGGCACATCCACCCCAACTTCAATCACGGTAGTGGAGACAATGATCTGAGTTTGGTTGTCGCGAAATAAGTTAATTGCCTCGTCTTTCTCGGCTGAAGTCATACGGCCGTGTAGCAAACCTACCTGAAACTGGGGGAAAATGCTCTCAGAAAGGCGCTGATGCTCCTCCACTGCTGAGCGCACATCCAGCTTTTCTGATTCTTCAATTAAGGGTAAAACGATATACGCTTGCCGTCCCTGAACGATTTCGCGGCGGATCAGGTCATAGGCGTTGGTGCGTTCCCTCCCGGTTAAAACTGTGGTGTGTATCGTCTGACGGCCGGGTGGTAGTTCGTCAATCTGACTGACATCCAAATCTCCATGCACTGTTAGCGCCAAGGTTCGGGGAATCGGGGTGGCTGTCATAGTTAATACATGGGGCTGTTCGCCTTTTTGCTGCAAAAGCGCCCGTTGTTCTACACCAAAACGGTGTTGTTCGTCAATTACTACTAAACCCAGCTTATGGAAATTAACTTTGTCTTGAATTAAGGCATGAGTACCTACTAATAGAGGTAATTCTCCTGTTTCTAATTGGGAGTGAATTTCCCGACGTTTGGCGGTTTTGGTGGAACCTGTCAGCAGTTCTACTGGTAAGTGTAGGAGGTTGAACCAACCGACTAATTTGCGGTAGTGCTGTTCTGCTAAAACTTCCGTGGGAGCCATCAACGCTGCTTGGTAGCCGGATTGAATGGCGGCAAGGATGGCAATTACTGCTACAACAGTTTTACCAGAACCGACATCCCCTTGTACCAACCGATTCATTGGGCTGGATGATTGCAAATCGTTCAGTATGTCGTTAAGGACTCGCTGCTGGGCGTTGGTTAGCTTAAAAGGCAAAACTTTGTGGAATTGCTCGATGAGTTTACCTCTGGGAGCTAAAATTGCACTTGCTTGCTTTTGGCGTTGGGCTTGGCGACGCATGAGGAAACCCAACTGAAGGTAGAAAAATTCATCAAAGACTAAGCGACGACGGGCGGCTTCCTTGGCGGCACTGTCTGGGGGAAAATGGATATTAGCGATCGCTTCGGGTAACTTCATTAACCCATACCCATCCCGCAAAGCAGCAGGTAAAGGGTCTTTTAACTGTTTAGCAGCAGGCAAAGCGGCAATTACTGCACTCCTGACCATATCAGCCGCCACACCCTCAGTGAGCGCATACACTGGCACCACCCGACCAATCGACATAGAATCAATCGTGTCTCCTGGGTGTGCCAAAACTTCCATTTGTGGTTCTTCCAGAGTAATACCGTATTGACTCTTTTTCACCAAGCCAGATGCCGCCACGATTGTTCCCACCGGATACCGACTCTTTTGACCTTCCTGCCAGCCGCGATTGCTGTAGCGATTGCCCGCAAAAAAGCGGCTGAGGGTGATTTGGCCGGTTCTATCTTTCAGAACCACTTGGAAAATCGTTAATTTCTGGTTTTTCGGACTACTAAAGCACGTACAGCGCTTTACAGTTCCCACCACTGTCACCGTCTCGCCTGCTTCGAGTTCGCAGATATTCACTTGGCGGGCATAGTCGATGTGGTCGCGGGGGTAGTAGAAAAGGATATCCCGCACCGTCTGTAAACCCAGCTTGGCTAAATATCCGCTTTTTCTCACCCCCACATCCGGCAAATGCGAGAGTTGTTGGTCGAGAGATACGCCTACATTAGACTGAACTAGGGGAGCCGTTAGCGGGGCTTTGTAGTTGGGGTTTTCAATAGTATATTGTTCCCTATTTTCCCTTGTTTGTTCTTGGATTTGTTTGTTGCTAGATTGTTGCACCTGGTGAAGAAACCGCCGAGTTTCTGCTACCAAATGTTGTCGTTCTTCAAGTGGGAAGTCAGGATAACGGGCAAATTTGTTTGCCATTTCTTGCCACCTGCGCCGTTCTATAGGTATCAAGGTAGCTGGAGGTTTGCCAAACTCCAAACACAAGAATTCACTGAAACGATATTGTTTTCCCATCAAGTCCGTGAAGCCCCGTTCTGCTTCAACCGCCAAGGCTTTTTGCAATCGCAACCAATCCGGTGATTCTGTTTCCATACTTTCTCCTTAGTGCCTAGTCCCTATTCTTCAAACCAACACGCACGCCAAGCGGCTTGAGCATCTGCAACGGTACGCTCACGCTGCTTTTTCTGAAATTCCCGGCGGAGTGTGGTGAACTGTGCGTTGAGGTTGCGAATTTGGTTGCGAAACGCCATTACAGTTGAGTCACCAAACTCAATTTCCGATAACCGCAAATGAATTGCCACGATTGGGGTGACATTGGAGTTTTGGATAGTTGGAAATTCAGGCATTTCTATGTCATCATTGGCGATCGAAATCGCCAATTTTATGATATTGGGTCGTCCTCCCACTGGTTGAGCTGATGGCTCTGTTTTGACAGCAGCTTCCAGAACCGCTGGCGGGAATTTGTTGGGTAAAATACCAGTTTCCTGTAGTAGGCTATTGATGTCGCAAGAGACTGAGATCAAGGTTTCGCTAATGGCGCTTTCTAGCTGCTCTTGCCACTTAGCGATATCTTCCAGGTTTGTTGTCGGGACGCTGTTGGCTGCTGTCTCGATGGGGGGAGGCTCCAGGTGCAACAACAGTTGTGTTTGAGCTTTACGTGCTAGTTGCAGGAGGTTCTGCTGTAATTTTTGTCTTGCGTCAACAGGCAAGCTTAGGAACGCTTCTGGGTAAGCCTGGGTACAAAGATAATAAATAGCTTGGATTAACTGCTGGCGCATTGCTTGCTCCAAGGCGGCCAGGTATTGGTTATAGGTGTTGTGGAATTCCGACGCGATCGCGTCGGTCGCTTCTTGCAGCACTGCCATATCCCACTCTATTTGCTCTACTGTTCTCGCCATAGCATCATCTAGACAGCTGCTTATCTGAACGTTACTTGCGTACAAGTGTACTACTCTAATTTAGAATAACGGCTTATCGTCATTAGTCAATCGTCAACAGACTCAGGACTAATGATAAAAGACAGGTCAGCCATGTGAGGGGTTGACCTGTCTTTTCGACTCTTGATAGCAGCTACTAGCTTCTAGAGCTGCTATCAAGGGGAGCGATCGCGCTGATTATTTATTGCCGCCCATTTGAGCTGCAACTTCCTCAGCAAAATTGCTTTCTTGCTTTTCTAGCCCTTCGCCCAGGATATACCGGACAAACTGACGCACTTCGATGTTTCCACCTAACTGGCTAACGTGCTGCTTCACCAAATCTTCCACCGCGATGCTTTGGTCGCGAATGTAAGGCTGATCCATCAAGGTCATCTCTTGCAGGCGCTTATCAATTCGCCCTTGAACAATCTTTTCCTTGATGTTCTGCGGCTTATTCCCCAGGTCATCCCGCCCCATTTCAATTCCCTTTTCCCTCTCAACGACTTCGGCGGGGATGTCGCTGACTTTCACATATTCCACGTTGGGACAAGCAGCAATTTGCATAGCAACGTTCTGCACCAGAGTTTTGAATTCTTCACTGGCCGCAACCTCATCGCTTTGGCAGTTAACTTCCACCAAAACGCCAACTCGTCCCCCTGTGTGGATGTAGCTCCCGACTAGCCCGGAAGTTCCTTCATCCAGCACAAACCGCTCAAAGCGACGCACCTGAATGTTTTCACCCAACTGGCTGATGTTTTGCTTCACCAACTCTTCGACCGTAATATTTTGGTCGTGAATGTACGGCTGAGACATCAGCGAATTGACATCTGAAGCGTCCGCTGCTTGCATTGCAATGTTCTGCACCAGGGTTTTAAACGCTTCGTTGCGGGCAACAAAGTCGGTTTGGCAGTTAACTTCCACCAAAACGCCAACTCTTCCCGCAGTGCCAATGTAGCTGCCGATCAACCCATCGGTGGCGGCGCGGGTTTCCATCTTCCCCGCCTTGATCATATTTTTCTGGCGCAGCCATTCAATGGCTTTGTCCATGTCACCGTCGGTTTCTTTGAGCGCTTTTTTGCAGTCCATCATGCCGACACCTGTTTTTTGGCGCAGCTCTTGGACGACTTTTGCAGATATTTCCGCCATTGCTTGGTGTTCCTACTAAGATATTGATGTTTCCAACGCTGAATTACTCCTGGGTTTCCTCTTCCTCTTCATCTGGAATGGGTGAGTCGGATTCCTCGTAATCGAGGTCGTCTTCAGCGCCTTCGTAATCTTCGTAATCGTCTTCTGCTTCTGCGTCTAGCTGACCGTGACGCCCTTCATAGATGGCATCCGCCAACTTACCCACTATTAGCTTAATTGACCGGATGGCATCATCATTGGCTGGGATGGGAATATCTACCACATCAGGATCGCAGTTTGTATCAAGAAGAGACACAATGGGAATCCCCAGCTTCTGGCATTCCTGAACAGCGTTATATTCCCGACGCTGATCCACGATTACCACGATATCAGGAACTTTCCGCATCAATTTGATGCCGCCCAGATACTTCTGCAATTTTGTCATTTCCCGACGCAGCATGGAAGCTTCTTTTTTGGGCAACAAGTCGAGGACTCCGGTTTCTTCCCGCCGCTCCAAATCCTTCAGGCGCTCTACGCGGGTTTTAATCGTCGCCCAGTTGGTGAGCATTCCCCCTAACCAACGTTGGTTAATGTAGTAGGAACCACAACGAGCAGCTTCTTGTGCCACAATACCCGCAGCCTGACGCTTGGTGCCAATGAAGAGAAACTTCTTGCCCTTCTCGGCTTCCGAACGCATATAGTTATAAGCATCTTCCATCAAATGCGCTGTCTGCACCAAGTCGATGATGTGGACACCATTGCGGGAAGTGTAGATATATGGAGACATTTTCGGGTTCCACCGTCGGGTCTGATGCCCAAAGTGAACTCCCGACTCCATCATTTGAGCCAAAGAGACGACTGACATATTTTTTTCTCCTTTCGGGTTAATCCTCCATCCAGACGTATTTCCTGCGGAAACACCCGAAACCCTGGATGTGCGAATTGAGACAACTCTTCTAGTGTATCATAAGTTAGGCTCAGATGTAGTTAAAAGTGTTGGGTTGAACGAAAGTGAAACCCAACAAATGTTTAGAAGACTTGGCTGAAGTTCCCTGGAAACCTACGCTGGTTTTATATTTTTAGCCCTAAGTTAACCGTATTAGGTTTTAAATTCGATTAACTAAAGTGGCAGTAGCTTGATCGGTTGGCACTAAAAGTATCTCGCTAATATTAACGTGGGCGGGTCTAGTGACGCAGAAAAATATCACGTCTGCAATGTCTTCTGGTGTCAAAGGTGTTAATCCTTGATAAACTTTTTTAGCTCGGTCAGTATCACCGTGAAAACGGACATTACTAAATTCAGTTTCGACTAAACCAGGATCTACCGAAGTTACGCGCACTGGCGTTCCCAAAAGGTCTTGTTTCAAGCCTTCAGAAATTGCTTTTACGGCGGCTTTAGAGGCACAATAAACATTACCGCCTGGATAAGTTTGATGTCCAGCAATTGAGCCAAGATTTACTACATGGCCCCGCCCACGATTAACCATTCCTGGTACGAGGAATCGGGTACAATATAGTAAACCTTTGATGTTGGTGTCGAGCATTTCTTCCCAATCTTGAATCCTGCCTTCATGCAGTTTATTTAAACCGCGACTTAAGCCGGCATTGTTAATCAAAATGTCTACATTAGACCAGTCGGCGGGTAGGGAAGAAAAAGCAGATTCAACAGAAACGCGATCGCGCACATCCAGAGGTAACAAATGCACAGCAGTTCCCTTCAACATCTGTGCAAGTTCTTCTAAGCGCTCTTGCCGTCGAGCCACCAAAATTAGTTTGGCACCAGCTTCAGCAAATATTTTGGCACAAGCAGCACCAATGCCACTACTAGCGCCTGTAATTAACACAATTTGGTCTTTGATTGAAACCATAGAATTTTAGATTTTGGTTATCTCGTTCCTAGGCTCCCGCTTGGGAATGCAATTCAGGAGGCTCCCGCCTCCTTTCACCGATAGCACTACAGGCGGGAGCCTCACATACTGCGTTCCCAGGCGGGAGAGTAGGAACGAAGAGATTATTTAGTTCCCGCGTTGCCTTCTACAACTCGCAGGCGCTGAGTTACCATTGTGGTGCCTTCCTCCCGAATTAACACCGTTGACACCCAGTAGTTACCTTGAGAAAGGGGCGCGCGACCTACTTTAAAAATCCCACCAGAGGATAGTAACTCTAAATCCACAGGCGCAGGTTTGACAAAGCGCTCCGCCTTAACAGGTTCCTCCACGGCTGCTCCCAGCATAAGATCGTCGCCCAGAGGTTCCTGCACAACAGCATCCAAATTATAAGACTGACCAACACGTACCTGCTCTGGCAACTTCATATTCACCGTAGGAGGCTTTGCGCCAGTCGTCATCTGAGTGCGTTCTGCTAAGATTTCCTGCTGGACAATTTTTTGATTTTGAAAACGCTGGCGCGATCGCACAGTAGACTCAATTTTCGTATCTTTGCCATCCACTTTCCCTGCACCAGTGATAGTAGTCACCGTCTCGGCCACAATCTCATCTCCCTTCGCTTCCCAAGATGTGAGTTCTGTTCGGTAGTTCAGTTTTGGGTAGCGCTGCCAGATTTGAGATAAACTCTGTTGCATACTTTGGCGATTTAAGCCGTCAGAATGGGTAAAATTCTGGCTATAGAACTGCATCACCGTCTTCACATCCTGGCGATTGGCAGCAGCATCAATTTGCGCTAGAGCATTTTTTAGCTCAGCGGGTGCTGTTTCTGGACTAGCGGCGCGGACGGTAGCAGGATGAAGCACCGAAAGCGTAAAAAGTATAAAAGCAAAAATTTTCAACTTTTGCTTAACCATAGAGAGTCGAAAGTTGTTAGAAAGAGTTATCGAGTTAGGCATCGGGGACGTGTTTGAATAGTGGGATAAAGGAAACGGATATTGAGCAACGTGCAGGGAGTAGAAATCCTGGCTACTCTCCAAAGCTAACTTACAACTAATTTTTGATCTTATCCGCGCCAGGACAGCCAGTAGGAGAAAGAAACTTTGGCAAATGAACTGAAAAAATTGTTAATAGCCGCGAGTGGTACTGGGGGGCATCTATTTCCCGCACTTGCTCTAGCCGAACAACTGCCAGACTACCAAATTGAGTGGCTTGGTGTCCCTAACCGCCTGGAAAACCAGTTGGTTCCTGCTCAATATCCCCTCAATACCATAGCTATAGAAGGCTTTCAGGAACGCTTCGGATTGGGGACACTGGGAATTTTGCTGCGCCTTAGCAGTTCCATCCGCGAGGTGCGACAGATAATTAAAGAAAAGAATTTTCAAGGCGTATTCAGCACTGGCGGTTATATTGCCGCACCAGCGATTATTGCTGCGCGATCGCTTGGAGTGCCAGTTATCCTCCACGAATCCAACGCTCTCCCTGGCAAAGTAACTCGCTGGCTGAGTGGGTGGTGTACTAGCGTCGCTTTAGGATTTGAATACGGAGCGCATTATCTACCCCGCACTGGAACAGCATACACAGGCACTCCAGTTCGCGCCCAGTTCCGCACCCAGCAAAAGCTGGATCTGCCAATTCCGGAAAACGTGCCTTTAATTGCCGTTGTCGGAGGCTCACAAGGCGCTGTCGCTGTCAATCAATTAGTGCGCCAGTGTGCGATCGCGTGGTTGGATGCAGGTGCCTGGATCGTCCATCTAACGGGCGATAATGACCCAGATGCCCAAAGCCTCCAGCACCCTCAATATTTTGCCATGCCTTTCTATGACAACATGGCGGCACTCTTCCAACGAACTAACCTGGCAATTAGCCGCGCTGGTGCTGGCACACTCACGGAACTGGCAGTAACTCATACACCCGCTATTCTCATTCCCTACCCCTACGCCGCCGAAGATCACCAAGTCTACAACGCGGCAATCTTTGACTCAGCGGGTGCTGGTTTGGTATTTCGTCAGGCAGAACTGACACCTGAGTTACTACAAAGTAAAGTGTTGAATTTATTGCATTCACCCGATTTGCTGCAACAAATGGCACAAAAAGCTGGCAAGTTGGGATTTCCTGATAGTGCCGAGCGTTTAGCGGATTTAGTACGTCAGACCCTGTAGGGACTAGAGACTAAGAGAATGGTGGGCAATGCCCACCATTAAAGTCATTGGTGGCATTCCTGTAAGTTTTTAAGGAGGTTCGGGGTTTAATTACGACTAAGCGAACAGTAGTGGGCGCTCAGCAGGAAAGATTGGGTGCATCTACACGTTGGCAGAGCAAGTGTTTTGTGCAGAATTGTTAGTTTTGAGTAGGAGCAACTTTCTCAAAAGTTGTCCTTAAAGTTGTTATTGGTAAGCCATGAAACTCATACTTTTGGCCACAGCTACCCTATTAGCTACATTTGGCTTTTTGGCTCCACTCAAAGCTCAAAATACCGAACCTTTCAACTCAACAACGCCCTCTTCTCAAACGCCACCAACTTCAGATCAAGTTTTGGAAGCTTGTTCTAGAGATGCTGCGGATACTTTGCCAAACCCTTATAGGGATGTGTCACCCTCAGACTGGGCATATAAAGCGGTTCTCAGTATGTATTATTGTGGCGCTTATAGAGGGTCAATTTCACCCGCCAAAGTTAAACCATTTCTGGAACAACAAGTTCCCAGAAGCAGCAACCCAACTGAAACTAGAGGAGAAGTTCCCCAACTTGAAGCCTAACGACTAAAGTTTCGGCTATGCAAACAAAGCGTGCGTAGACAGGCTTATTCTAGCCCGTGCAGGTAGGCTTTGTTTGTATAGCCTCAGGCTTCAGCCTGGAGGTTCTAACCAACGCATTTCCCGCCCTACAATATAATTGCTCTATGCACAAGTGAGGTCAACTGACAATGACTCAAGAACTCACAGATTTAAGAAATTATATTCTTGAAGGTCGCTATGACGATGCTTTATCCCTATTAGATGAATTGGAGGGGATGAGTAAAAAAGCTATTTTGCAGACTATCGAAAGCTTTCTGATTCGGCTGCTCGTTCACTTGATAAAGAACCAAGTTGAGCAGCGTTTAACGAATTCTTGGGCTGCTTCCATTCGAGATTCGATTCTCAAGATTCAATCTTTGAATCTTAAAGAGAATCAAACCTCATATTATATTAAGCCAGAGAAATGGGACTCTTACCTCGAAACTGCTTTTGAAGATGCAATTTTTACAGGTAGTGTGGAAGTTGCTAATGGTGCCTATAAGCCAGCTCAACTAATGAGAATAGTAGACCAAACACAGATTATAATTATAGCCAATAAATTATTAAATTTAACTTATTCTCATGCTAAAAAAGCATTACGTGATGCTATTTCAGAAGAATTTAGTCAATTACCAGGTGGGGAAGATTGGAATTTATCAGTGTGAAATTGAGGTTTGATGATGATAAGCGATCGCTAAGATATCGTATCTTCTATATTCACACGCAAACCGCCTGAATCTTTCACATCCAGGCGGTTCAATTATAGGGTTAGATTTTCAACTAGAGCGTCTAGATAAAGTTGTAGATCAGGTTGCTGACGAAAGAAAGCGCGATCGCACCGATTACCGCACTCCAAATCCCCAACCGCAAGCGGAATCCATGTACCAGAGACGCTGCGATCATGAAAGTTGCAACCGTAATAATAAACGTGAAAAGCCCTGACAGCAAGTTAAACGTCAAAAAGTTGGGAATTGCAAACACAAGTCCCATAATTGGTCTAACTATAGCAGCAACAATTCCCAGTACGGCTGCTGAAACAAATGCTTTCGGGGTGCTATCAATTTCTACGCCTACAGGTATTTGGGAAATAATCAGTAAGCTAGAAGCTGATACCAGCCATGCAATCAAAAGATCAATAAAATCCATATTTTTATTACTCCCTTTCTAGAAGTAGAGGCATGAAAAATTATCTTTATAACTACTATCGTAAGTTAAAGATCGCGCCTCTACCTCTATAAATTGGCAGAATCAACTCTACCTCTTGGGAACAGAATCAGCCTTTGGCGGAGCAATAGTAGCACCAGGGACTGGGACGGCGGGTGCAGTAGGATTAATACCTGGTTGTCCGGGTACAACAGGCAATTGCGGCTGACCTGGATTGTAAGGGTAAGTGGGAGCTGGTGCAGCGTAGGGATTATACGGCTGGATGGGAGCAGTACCGGAGTAAGGTGTAACTCCCGGAGCAACAGGAACCTGCGTATTAGAGCCAGAAGTCCCGTCACCGGAACCGGGTAAAGTTGCTAAAGACACGCGATCGCCTCCCACCTCGCGTAGTAAATCCAACACCTGAATCACATCGTTGTAACTCGCAGTCCGTGACGCATACAGCACCATCAAACCATTGGGATTTGTCGAGCGATAATTCTTTAGTGCCACAGATAGCTGCTCTTTTGAGCCGATCGGCTGTTGTTCGATATAAACTTGACCCACATCATCCAAACTTACCATCAACATCTCTCGCATCTGCGGAGTGCCGCTGCTAGCTTTAGGCAAATCCACACTGATAGCTTGCTGACGAGTTAGTTGCAAACCAGCTAACAGAAAAAACGTCAGGATACAAAAGATGACATCTATCAGAGGAACAATCTCAATCCGCGCTTCTTCAGACGGAGTATCCAAATTTACTTTCATTGTTGGAAAAAAGAGGAGAATTGCTAATTGAAGTATCGCTAATTGTTAAAAATCCATTAGCCATTGACTAAGGACTAATTTCAGCGATCGCTAGGCTCAGAACTGTCGATTTTCGGTTTGATGGCATTACTATGACGGTTAATGCCAAATTTCGGCCATTCCTGCCTGTAAAGTAACTCCAAGTCATTCCCGGCTTTGCGGAAAATTTTGATTTGATTAAACAAAAAAGCTTGAAACAGCCGATAGAAGACCAGACTAGTAATTGCAACCACCAGTCCAGCCGCCGTACTGATGAGAGATTCACTAATTCCTAAAGTTACTCCAGCAGTCGAAGACGTTCCCAAATCGCCCAAACGAATACCACTCAGGGAGCGGATCAAGCCCAAAACTGTACCCAGCAAACCTAGTAGAGGCGCGAGGGCAATTACAGCTTCTAAAAGTTTGTCGCCTTGGCGCATCGAAGCCAATTCCTCGTCCGCTGATGACTCCAGCGCCAGCTTAAACACCTCTGGATCGGGGTTAGCCAGCCGCAAAGGAGCATACAAAAAGCGCCCAATAGGTTGTCTTCTCGCCTGTCCGGCAATCTCTGCGGCAACGTCCCAGTTGCGGCTCGCCGCCTCCAGTATACGATCTATAATCTCTCTTTCCTTGGTTAAGATTCTCGCCCAAAACCACAGACGCTCCAAAATTGTTCCCAGAGATAGCAGCGATAAAGCCAGCAGGGGCCACATCACCGGTCCGCCCTTTTCAATCAGTTCTTGAAATGTCACAGTGGATTCTTTCCTCCTCACTCCCCGGCTTAGGTTTTCTTTGTTCTGTTAAAGCCATTCCAATTCTAGTTAAGCATTGTCATTCATAAGAGATACCTTCTTCTGCTGTTGTCGCATCATAAGCGTCAAACTTCGGGGGGATATCCACACCTGCATACTGCTGGTAGATTTGTCAATATTAAAAATAGATCGAGGGTTAAAGAATGAATTTTTCAATCCAATCACTTTACAACTGGTATCGCAACACAATTCGTAATCCCAAGTATCGCTGGTGGCTGATTCTGGGGACAGTGGCCTATCTGTTCAGCCCGATTGACATTGCTCCGGATTTTATTCCTGTTGTGGGACAGATTGACGATGCCTTGCTTTTGACACTGCTGGTTTCTGAGATATCCCAGATGCTGTCGCAGCGTCTCAAGTCTCGTAACGAGGAAACAGTTAGCGAAGCTGATGCTGCTAACCAAGCTTCAACAGCTTCTTCAGACACCGTTGATGTTAAGGCTGTTCCCATCAAGTAGATTACGTAATTGACAAGTTTTTCTTAGGCTCTCTGGGAAAAGGGCTTGGGGCGATCTTAGACGTGAGCTACATAAAGTAAGATCCTCCTTTGCCTCCCTTAGAAGGCAGGGTGGTTTCATACAACCCTTAGAAAATATCGAAAATTGCGAGATTTTGTAGGGGCATGGCAATGCTATGCCCCTACCGCCAGCCGAAATCAACGTTCAGAATTTTCTTTTAATAAATGCAACCACCCTGCTTTGCCTCCCTTGGAAGGGGGGTAGTATACCAGTAGCTTACACTTTGACAACCAAATATTAAAAAACCCCTCGGCGGTGGCCGAGGGGTCTTTTTGTGTGGTGTTAAGATGAGGGCGAACGATGGGACTTGAACCCACGAATGGTGGAACCACAATCCACTGCCTTAACCACTTGGCTACGCTCGCCATTCCAGTTTCTAACTATAGCATAATTTTCCGGTTTGATCCACTGAGCCAAAAATTACCCCGGAACTCAGGAGCCAGCAGGCGTAGTCTTAACCATAAAGATAAGTCGTAGGCGTACCATGAAGGGTTTGCAGGTTGTTCAAACAATTGGGACAGTCGTCCTAGCTGGGCTGGGCGTGGCAATGGCTATGACTAATCCGAGCCAGGCTGAGTATGAAGAGTTTGCCTTACAGCAGCTGACGGTGTATTTAAAAGACAATGTTTGTGCAAAAGCGTCAGAAGATTTCGGTGGCTTTTTGAAGCGTCAATGTAATTTACTGGTAGAAACTGGAAGTCCGCAAGTTAAGCAACTTATTGCTGAAACTACAGAAAGGCATAATTTTATTTTCCTTAGTATTTACCGCACGGATTTATCGGTAAGTTCGTTTTTGCCGTCTTATCATTTTGAGTCGGTGGGAGTTTTTAATAATATTTATATCTACCAAGCCCAAAAACAATAAGGCGATCGCTACTTCCTTTTTCAGCCACACCGCGTCACCCCTCCCCCACATGGTCAAGGAGGAGGGGCGAAGAAAAAGACTGACTTTGTGATTAGTCACAGGCTAATAACATGAATGCCTTATGTGAAGCGGTTCCCATAACCCATTCTCAGCTGACGGGGTGACAGCCCTTCAGATGAGGGACTTCATTGATGCTCTACTCCAAGAACAAGACAATAAAAAGCAGTCCTTTTAGGACGGGGCTTGCATCTTATTATTTTCGGTCATTTTGGAACAACAGAATTTACAACAGCTGACTGAGGCAGAATTTTTTCATACAAATCAAGTAAAAGTGTTTCCTTGAGTTCCCAGTCAAATACTTCCTGCACTCGCTTTCGTCCCGCTTGTCCCATGCGAATTCTAACTTGTGGTTCAGCTAAACGAATCATCGCCTTAGCTAAATCGTGTACTGTCTGTTCGGGATTTTCAGCAGCAACTTTAATCCCAGTTTCCTCAGTCACTTGTACTGCTGGCCCTCCCAAATTTAAGCAAATTACTGGACGACCCGCTGCCATCATTTCCGCACATACAAAACCCCCAGATTCGTGTAAGCTGGAGTGAACGAGGACGTGACTGTGCCCAATTTTAGACAGTGTTTCTTGGCGTGGCAAAGCTCCCCAGAAGCGGATTTTATCGCCAATTCCCAACGAGTGCGCTAATGCTTCTAATCGTTGCCGTTCCCCTCCATCTCCGACTATCCAGTATTCCGCTTCGGGGATGTCGTTTAGAGCGATCGCAAAAGCGCGAATCCCCAAATCTACGCCTTTCCAATGTATCAGGCGACCAACACTAATAAACCGCACTGGACTACCGTCAGGTAGACCATATTGCGCCAAACTGTTAATTTCTTCTTTAGACAAACCAACTTGCGAAGCGATTTGGACATTTTTTACCCCAAGCGATCGCAACCGTTCCGCAGTCTCGTGCGTAGTTGCTAAACCCACCCTACTCCGAAGAGCCGTCAACCGCACAAACGGATCGCACTCACCCACAGATTGAGCTAAATTTCGCAGCACTTCATAAACCTGGCCACGCCGACTAAAATCTTTCCAGAAAGCCTTTGGTGCAGCTTCCGCGCCTCCCACAGGCCCCCAAATAAAAGGTACTGGCAGCAAGGCTAAGAAGCTCGGCGACCAGTGCTTAACATAAGTAACGTGACGCGCTATGTCAAAGCAAATCTCTTGATGCAGTCGTCTTGCCAAAAAATAAGCTTGAATTTGCCAAAGGTAGTAGTGAAGTTGCACCAACCCTTGCTTATTTCGCCAATCCTCAGTCCAGTTGAAGGGATCAAAGTAAACAAAGTGTAAATTTGGCACCGGGTTGTGTTCTAACTCTGCCTCAATAGCTTGACGAAAACCAATGCGAGTCAACACCCAAACTTTGTGATCATTTGCTACCTGTCGCACCGTATTCCAGCCTACTCCTTCCTCAGAGCCACAACCAGGTTCACAAGCATAAGCGGACAAAAGGATTTTCATAGGCTTTTCATCTCTTGATAAAGCTAGCAACTTTCTATTTATATAATTCCCATTTATTTTTCTAAAATACCCATTACCCCTATAATTTCGTTCCCAAACTCAGCCTGGGAACGAAATTATAGAGGCTGGTGCCTCCTTCACTGGCGGCCCCAACCAATCAATTTGTTTCTATTACATTTATTGCCACTTCTGCCATTTCTTTTGCTGCCGCTTCTGGAGTATATTGTGCTATCAGTTGCTGCGATTTTTTACCCATTGAAGCAATTAAATCTGGATTATCTATAAAACGGCGCATACCTTCAGCAATTTCTTCCGGTTTCAGAGGATTGAATAGATAACCATTCTCCCCTTCCACAATCATTTCGTAAGCGCCTGCACCCTTAGAACACAAAACAGGTTTGCCAAACACCATTGCCTCAAGCACCACCATACCCCAGACATCTTCATAGGTAGGAAATACGAAAACATCTGCATACTGAAAGTATGCTCCAAGCTGTCCGTATTCAACCCATCCCGTCCAGGTTACGCGCTCTGCCAAACTCCTATTTTTAACAAAAACTTCCAGTTCCTCTCGTTGCGCTCCATCCCCAATAATCAGCAGCGAATAATTAGAGTATCCCTGATTTTGCAGAAGCGAACACGCCTCTAACAGGGATTTTATCCCTTTCCTAGAAATCACTTGTCCGACAAATAGAAAAACCGGACGGTTTAACTGTAACTCACTTTGTTTAGCAGCTTCAAGACGTTCCCGCAAAGCTTGCGTATCTGGCACCAAATAAGTTTTAGTAAAAATTCCATTTTCATCGGCTCCAATCACTTCCTGAAGATACTTTTTGCCGTCATGGCTATTAGCAATAAAGGCATCTGTAAACCGAACCATTAACCGGCGAACGAAGGAACGAAATTTAGAATCTTGAAAGTTAGTATTGGGTGAACTGCCATCGTAAATAATTACAACTTTCCAACCTCCCCAAGGTTTGAAAAGTAGAGCCAATACAGTCCAAATAGAGAAAGCACTGGCAAAAACTACATCAGGCTTAAATTTAAGTAACTCATTTACAATCTTCGGTGAAGCTACCATGAAGCCGCGGCCATAGCCACTTGATACTTGAGTTGCTTCTACAAACGTAAATTTTCCTACAAGTTTAACAGCGGAAGCTCCGGGAGCTTCCAGATCAAATTTAGGCCAAAGGCAACCAGTATAAAAAATTGTATTTTTACATATTTTCGTAAGTTCGTACAAAACTGGCCGCCAATAAGAGCCAAATTCGACTGAGGGAACCACTATTGCGATGCGGAGATTATCCATATTTAATTCCTTATTCTCAATTTTTATACTAATGTGTCTCATTTTTGTAAAAATGCAGTCAGCGGCAAATAAACTAAGCCGTAGCTTAGCAGGATATAAAGACCGCGCAGACGGTCTTTATATCCACACCATTCGAGGGTGCCGCTACTTTCATGTTCCTTCCTGTCGCCGCTTTCCAAAGCTGGAAAAAAGTAATTTTCTATACGGTAACAACCAAAAAATAGGCCATAAAATACCGGCATGGCGCTGAGCAAATAACTGCCGCTCTTTGAAGGTAAAATTCTTCGGCTGTTCTGCTTTCTGCCATCGTTCGCGGATAGGCAAATTCGAGTCCATCCAATTAGCATACAAAGGGTTTCCTGAACACGTTCCAATGTAGCCTGGAGCTAACCAAACGGTATATCCTTTTTGTTTTGCTCTTAACCCATAATCAAAGTCTCCGGCATAATGTCTAAAGTCAGGATCTAAGTTTCCTATTGTTTGATAAATTTCTCTAGGAATTAGGACACAATTGCCGTGCATGGTGTCGCAGCGCGTAGGTTCTTCGCCTGGTTCTAACCAGCGGAACTTGAAGGGATGCCACCATGTATTGCGCTCTACGCCTCCATAAGAAACTGTATTTGTCTCTGGATCGCGAGTCGCTCCTGTGACAATTACTGGCGCATAACCTTGCTCAGCTAAACGCTGCGATGTTGCCAGCATTTTACTCAAAGCATCGGGATAAATCAGGGTGTCATCATTAAGCCAAAGATGATAATTATGGTTGTGCTTGATGGCTTCAGAAAATGCCATCCGCATTCCCCCGTTCCAGAATAAATTGCCATTTCCCTCAATTATTTTTACTTGAGGATAAGTATGGCTTACAGCTTCCGTCGTGCCGTCGGTGCTGCCATCATCTACCAAATAAACGCAAAGCTCAAAGTCAGCTGGCAATACCTGGTTAAAAAGTGCCTCTAGACTTGCCAAAGTTTTAGGCTTGCGGTTATAGCAAGTTATCAGAATTGCTATGCTTGTTCCCATTACTCGTTTATCTCGTTGAAATTAATACTAGCGCTGTAAGAGAGCGATCGCATATTTTTTTATTATATTTATTTTATAACTAAACTGATACATTGAAATTCCTTCCAATATTCAAAAAAAATATTTTATAAATCTTTAATAAAGCTTTTTATTAAGCTATCTAAAAAACACTAAACTTACTATATACCCCTTATGCAGAATTAAAGCATGAGTACAACAATGAAATTGAATTTAGGCTCTTTTGATCGAATCTTTCCAGGCTGGATCAATACCGATATTACCCCTCACATTTTTGTTACAAAAGTACCTTTTTTAGCAGATGTGATGTTTAGCTTGAGAAAGCTAGATAAAGAGCGTTACGACGAGCATAAAAAAGGCATTTTTCGACAGTTAACTTATCTCGATTTAAGCAAAAAATTTCCTTGGGATGATAACAGCGTGGACGCTGCCTATACCTCACACGTACTTGAGCATTTGTATCTTGAGGGAGCGCTAAATTGCATTTCGGAAGTCTATCGGGTTCTCAAGCCGGGTGGAATATTTCGGATTGCAGTTCCCGACCTTGATCAATTAATTAAGAGTTACGATTCTAGCTGTCCAGAAGTCTTTTTAACGGAGTTTTTAGAGGCGACACAGACACTAGAGAAAAATCGTCATCACTGGCACTATAACGAAAATTCATTGCGGAAGATTCTCCAAGAAGCAGGTTTTCGGGACATTGTTAGACGTGAGTATCGAGAAAGTAAAATTTCAGGTATTGCTGAAAAAGAAGAACGCCCAGAATCTTTGTTTATGGAATGTGTTAAGTAAAGATTCAGTAGAGACACGGCGGTGCCGTGTCTCTAGGGCTATGGAACATAAGTAGATGGAAAAAGAGGAATAAGATGATAAAGACCTGTATAACTTTGAAAACCTGTATTTAAACCTACATAATAGGACGGCAAAATAATATTAGCTAAAGCAATATAAAACAACATTTTGAATCCCGGAAACTTTTTTTCCTCTCCTAGCAGTATAGCCAATGCAATCAGCATTCCAAAGAAGCCATAACCGACGTTTCTGCTGGTATCTACAATCAAAAACATTGTAGATATGGGAAATGCAATGATACTTGCTATGGCAGCTACCAAAAGTGTCTCGCCTTGTCGCCAAAGTATCCAGAGAATATACAGGGTAATAACCCAAAGTAATTTATAGGAAAAGAAGAATCCGGCTAATCCCATCAGTGGATTTTCCGCCATATACTGCAAAGCTGTCTTATTCTCCAGTATCAAGTGTGCCTTAACTGGACTATCCAGAGAAAATCCACTACCCGCAAACCAAATAAAACAATAAATTGGTACTAAAGATAAAGCAGTTAATACTTCTCGTTTGGGAAAACAGAAGATAACAATTGGGATAAAGACAAAGGCACTAGCTTCATGCGTTGCTAAGGCAAGAGCAAGTGTTCCCAATCTTCCTTGACGACTCATTGGTATGCAAGCAGGAAGCAATATTAGGATAAAAAATAGCTGATCTACATAACCTGGAAATTGATAATTAAACATCACGTAACTGCTGGTTGCTATCGATAGGTAATATAAAAATTGTTTTCGGTAATTTGGATATTTATTGTATGAATTTAAAATCTTTGATTCTATAAATGTTAATGATAACAATATTAAAACGTAAGTACAAAGCAGCGAAAAAATATAATATAGCAAAGGGCCGGTCAAGTGAATAAAGTTAGCGATCGCCAGCATGAGCAGCCGTCTATAATACCAGTCTGCGTTTTGACTAAAAGGCTCCAAGCTCCTGATAGCATACTCTAAACCCATTACTGCTGTGCCTAAAGGATATCTGAAAGGAAGGATAAGTAAGGATAAAATTAGGAAGATGCCTAAGGATGCGATCACTCTCCTTTTAAACCCAGCATTAAACAGGAAAAAACGCGACTTGATAACCGACATTAAAATTGGCATAGCAACTACTAAAGTTGCTATAAAAAAGAGCATTCCTTTGATAGGGATAATGCCATAAGTAGTAGTAATCTCTGCTAATTGCTGCGGTGCAGTTTTGGCTAGAATCTCTGGAGAAATTCCCCCAGGAGTAAAACGGCTTAAGATTGCTTGGACATTTGTAAAAACCCAATCTTGAGGGAGACGGTTTAAAATAGCTTCAACAGCTATAAGTATCCTATTTCTCGGAGCATTCGCTACTGCATATAGCGTAACTACCGCTATCCAAAAAATCACTGGAGGAATAATACTTTTATCCTTCAGCGAATCAAATAGCACATAATGTATGTATTTTTCTGATCGTTTTGGCATCTTCCCAATCTCCTAATAATTTAATTACATTACAAAAATTAGAACTTAGCTAGCTTTTTCTTTGCGTAATCTGTACTTAGAGTGGTTCATTTTCCTGCCAAATGTGACAAAGTAAACAGAGCAATCCTGTTATAGAACCCCACGCACTATTTTTAAAAACCGCCTACCATACCCTTTTATTCTCTCAACATTATCTTGTTTGGCTAAACTTTCCTTCTTTACATCTGGCCCTGGCGTTAAAGTAGCAAAAGCTTTATCTATGAGCGTTGCCAAATGTTCAGCATTACTTCGCTCAAAAAAGTAAGAATCTGGCGGGCTTTGCTCCAAGTGAACTGGAAAATTAGAGAGTAATGTAGGTTTACCAAGAGAACGTGCATCCTCTACAACCGTACTCCACCCCTCAAATAAGGAAGGTTGAATTACCGCTAAACATCTTCTCATTAGCTGAATTTGATCTACGCGAGGAATTAATCCCAAAAGGCGCACTTGCTCCCCTATCCCTAAATCTTTAATTCTCGCCAATAGTTGATTGTAATAATCAGGATTGCGGTAATCGGTAGCACTTCCCGTACAGACAACTGTAGGCGTAGTACCCTGTTTCTTCAACAACCCCAAAGCTTCAATTACCACGGCATGATCTTTATGTTTCCAAAACTGATTGCTGACCAAAAAAAACTTATCTGGAAGTTGATATTTTTTTTGAGTTAGTTTGGGGTATAACTCAAACCATTCGGGTTCGGGACAACTTACAAAATTCATCACAACGCTTCGAGAAGCCGCATCAGGATAGAGATGTTTAAAATCTTGCTGCGCCATCTGACTACTTAGTATAATAACCGGAGCCGCACTTGCAATTTGTTGATGATCTTGGTTGCGTTGCTCGATTTCTTCTGGCGAGAAAAGGTTGGGTAAGTGATAGTGTTGAAAGTCAGGAATCCAACTTCCCCATTGATAAGGTGTGCGGGTTCCGGCTATGGCGGGGTAGAGAAAGTCAATTTTTTGAGGATTTAGCAGATTCAGAGGAATAAAAGAAACCCTCTGAGCTAAAACATTACAAGCTTTGAGATAAGCACGCTGCAACTTAGAAGTAGCATAAATATGGTTAACATAACCGCGTGCAGGTTCTATCAAATTTAGGTCTTTATCGTGAACGGCTACGGTTAGTTTGAGATTAGCTTTTTCTTCAGGGGGTAAAGTTGCGATCGCACGCGCTAAATTCTGAATATATAGCACCCCCCCCAGCCAACCAGAGCCACCCACCATGTTGAGGCAAATATGTAAATTTTTCACCATCCTAAAATCTCAGCGCGACACCATTGAACGTACACATTTACACCCCTTTCTATAGTTACTTCAGGGGTAAATCCAAGTTTGGTAAGCTTACTCATATCTGCTTGCCAATTTATCGGCGTTCCTACCGGGGTAACATTATCAAATTCAACTGGGACATATTCCCCAAGTTTCGCTAACATTAACTCGGCTAGTTCCTTAATCGTTGTTTCGACACCATTCGCTAAGTTATAAACCTCAGCTTCACAATCAGCTTTTTCAGCCAAAATGTGAATTGCTCTTGCTACATCTCTCCCATGAATAAAATCGCGGCTTTCGTTTCCAGTTCCCCTTAACTTCAGTGCAGATTGTGTCAAAGCTTTCTGACACATATCCCAAAGAACTTGCCGCCTTAATCCCGGCCCATAGCCTGAAAAAATACGTACTATGGCAGTAGGTAAGTTATAAACTTTGAAAAATTCTGTACAAAGCTGCTCGGACATCATCTTATGAAAACCATAAGGTGAAATTGGCTTCAGGCTTTGGTTTTCCTGAATTGGTAATGTTTCGGGATTTCCGTAGACAGCAGCACTAGAAAGATAGATTAAACGGCATTTTGGAGCGTAAAGACGCAAGCTATCAAGTAGATTGAAAGTAACAGAAACACTGTTACTAAAATCTGCGGATGGATCTGTAATTGAAAGTTCCACTGATGCTCGTCCAGCACAGTGAATACAAATTTCCGGCTGCAACTCTTGAATAACGTTTACTAAATCAGCAGAAGGCAAACTTATTTGTTGATAGCGAAACAAATCTTGCCTGGGTGCATTCTCAGGAGGACGGTTTCCTATCCCGACAACGCTCCAACCAGTTTCGGCAAATTGACGAGCAACATATCGTCCGATAAATCCTGTTACACCTGTAATTAAAACAGTTTTCATAAGCAGTATATTACTCAAGATCGCCTAAAGTTTTACTAACAGCAATTATTGGCATTCTTGTAGTGGGACATTTCTTCTTGAGAATTTCTAAATATTCCGCCTCACTGGGAATATATTTATCGCTATCTTCGGGATAATCTTTAGCTTTTACCCAAGTTTGAGACTGCATATCAAATCTTTTGACGATCCTAGAAGGATTTCCCACAACTACACTGCATGGAGGAATATCGCAGTTTACAACACTTCCAGCTCCAATAATTGAACCATATCCCACCTTTACACCTTTTAAGAGAGTTGTATTTGCTCCTAACCAACAATTTGCTCCTAACTCTATTACGTCATCGCAGGTAGTTCCAGTAGCGATATAAGGCATAAAAGGGGTATCAAAAAGATGCCCGCTTCCCAAAATTCGACAGTCATTACTAATCATGGCGTAGTCGCCAATTTTAATCAGACCTCCCGCAGTTAGAAAGTTTCTCCGTCCAATAAAACAGTTATCCCCTATGATGACAGAAACCTTTCCTGGTTCCCGTTTGTTAATCACAATTGTTGTATCCTGTCCGATGACAGAATTTTCACCAATTTTTACGTTTCCCCAACCTAGTACATGAACAGATGGTTCAATATAGGTGTTTTTGCCAACATTCCGCCTTTTAGCGAAATAAGCTTTAAAGTTACCCCCCAACCATTTGAGTCTGTCTATTTGGGAATCTGAGAGTTTTGATACTATGAAGCTTTTTATGTTCTTCATACATTTTAAGGTTTGTTTTATTACTTAATTTTGATTGTGCGTGCTATTTTTCTCTTTAATTTAGACATAAAGCCTACATTAAAGAATTTGTCTTGAATAAGATGATCTGCTTGGAAATCCTGAATCATAAATTGAGGATGCTTTAAGGGTAAATTTATTTCTTGCGTCTGCACATTTGCTAAAGGATTGTCGCTAAAAGTATGAGTAGCATTGGCTCCAAACCCGATATTAGTAATCAAGTTAACTTCTGGGCAAATTCTTAACCCATTTTGCATCCAACAAGCTAACAACCATTGATAATCCCAGCAGGATCTATCTGGAAATTCATATATTTCTTGGAAGAGTTTTTTCCAATATAAATAATACTTTGGTTCTCGCAGATAATGTTCTAGGAACTGAGCCTCTAAAAGTTGCGGAAATAGCTTAATATTGTAATCAAAAAATTTCCAGGCTCTCCGCCACGATGCCCAGCCCCAGTTACCGCCAAACTGGGAAAAATAATAACTTTGCAGAGGCGATCGCCATTCTCCTACAAGACTTGTACCAGCGATCGCCATCACCCTTTCGTCATTCCGGTACTTTGAGAGCAACTCTTCGCAGAACTGAAAAAAGGTCGGGTGGGGTAAACAATCATCCTCAAAAATTATGGCTTCTTCGACTTGTTCAAAAACCCAAGTAATGCCTGTAGCTGGACGTAACCCACAGCCTAAGTTTACATCCGAATAATTCTTTAAAACCTCACAATCCCAATCTACTCTGTCAATAATTGCACGAGCCGCAGCGCACTGTTCGGCTTCACCCGGTTTGTCGGCACGAGGGCCATCAGCAACTACTAAAAGTTTAGGAGGTTTTGCCTGACGAATCGCTTCAAATACTTTTTCAGTAGTTTCAGGGCGCTTAAAAATTAACAAAGCAACTGGAGTTTTCATAGATACTTGTCAGCAGTCATATTCTGCTTAAATTCGGTGTAATGTAGCATCATGCTGGAAGCGATCGCTGCTATTTGTGCTAAAGGAGTCTGAAGCGAAACGTAGCGATATCTAAAAGCAGCTAGTCTTGCATCTGCCTCCTGGTAGAGAATATCTTGCGCCAAATTTCCCCACCGATCCTCTGGCATTAAGTCAAGCGTCATGCCAGCATGACCAGAAGGTAGCAGCATATTCGAGCCATGTACGCCAATTACCAAACGGCTTTCGGCATAAATTTGGCATATTTCCCTTTCTGTTTCTGCATTAAACTTGTCTACCCGCAAATCTTCGATCCAGTCGGGAAATTGAGTGCTTCTACCCAATCCTGCGATCGCAAACTTTGCCTCCGGAACGCGATCGCGTATCTTTGAAAATAGTTTCTGCACCCGCGCATTTTGAAGCTTGAGGGCAATATCAGGCATTTTCAGCTTTCTCAGACTTGCCGATAGCAGCGCATTGCACCATATCCGATCGTCACGCCAGATAAACGTTATTCTAGGCGGATATTTATCAAAGTTATACTGGGGAATTCTGGTAAATTTGCTAATGTCAAAATGACTCGGATGAGAATGTGCCTTGCTGACGTAAATATCATCAAAACGTTGGCATTCTTCAGATACAAATCGGTCAAAATTTGGATAGTAGCATTGCCCCCGCTTTAAAGGTATATTCACCGTCCATATTTCTGCAACTCCCTCCGGAACCATCCATCTAAGAAACTTCGGTACAATAACAATTAAGCCATACTCAGGATAATTGTCTAAATGTCTTTGAGCATTTAATAGTTTTAACAAACTATGTCCATAAAGATAATCAATACAGTTTAAAATTAGGACGCGCTGATGGCATTTAAAAACTTCTTTAGATATTCCTAGTTTCTCCTCTTGAGGATTTTGCAGAGATACGAGCAGCTTTTCTCCTAACCAATATTTACAAAACTCATGACCATAAACTTCGTGTTTTGCTAAATCAAGTTGGTATGGAAAATTAACAGCGTGACCAACTTCTAAGTCCTCAATAATTTTTGTATGGCAACTAACACACTTAGATTCGACGCAGACGTGCATCCCTTGCCACAGAATAGTTTTAGGTTTAAGCGGTGCTTCGCAATGGGGACAGGTAGATGGGTGCTGAATGTTCGGTTTAATTTCAATCATCGCACTACCTCTAAAATTCTATTTACACCTTTATATAGGTTGCAAGAGCGGAGAATAAACTTACCGACTGGCTTTAAATCTGGAATTATGAAATTGAGCAATACAGCGACAACAAAATAAGTTATTAAAGTTGCTACAGTTGCGCCTATTGCACCATACTTAGGGATTAAATACCAGTTTAAAATTATATTTAATGAGGCACCCGTAAAAGTTAAATATAATTCGTTGTGAGCTTTGCCTTCAATCATAATAAAAGCATTTCTGGCAACTCCAAAACCACTACCAAACTGCGCCCACACATAAATTGATAATACTGTAGCTGAAGCAGCGTAATTATCGCCGTATAGAAAATGAACAACATAATTAGAAAGTAGAGAAACTGGAATTGCTACCACGAGCCATAAAATTAAAGTTAAATCAAAGTATGCTTGAAATTTTTTGATGTATTCGCTCTCTCCTTGAGCCTTGGCTTCAGTGAGTTTGGGAAAAAAAGATATCTGCATGATAGATGGGATGAAATCAAATATCTGCGATATCTTAACTGCGGCGGCGTAAATGCCCAATTGCACTGTTTGGTTAAACGAACCGAGCATGACCTGATCGATTGTGGAATACACATAAATTGCAATTCCCGACACAATCAAAGGCCAGCTTTCTGTGAGCAATTTCTTAGCACGAGGGAGGGTGCTGCGCCACGCTTTTAAGTCCTGTCCGCTTGCTTGATAAACCATCACCAACCCCACCGCAGCTAAGGCAAGTTCTCCAAACCTCGCCCAGGCAAATGCAATTAGGGGTGCCTGCATTTGAATTAAGACAATTCTGAGAGCGCAAATAAGTATATAAGCGCTATTTTTAACAACAACTGTATATTTAGATTGAACTTGCGACCGAAACCAGAGGTCGATAGTCTCGAAAGCTTGAAAAATCGTTCCAGCGGCGATAATTCCTACGAGCCAATGAGTTAAATTATCTTGGGGCTGTAGCAAAGAAATTGCGCCAAAAGCCAACAAAGTTGTTACAGCACCGCCGAAGAGCTTTAGTGCGAGGGAAGTACCAAGCGTCTCATTTTTACTATCTGGGTGACGCACAATGTCGCGCACCACAATGGTATCTAAGCCCAGATTGGCAATTGGCCCCAAGAGTGCGACGAATGCGATCGCATAATTAAATAACCCAAATTGCTCAGGGCCAAGGTAGCGAGCAACCCAAATTCCTACTATTAAGCTCAAGCCCATCTGGAGGATTTTGTCAGCAAACAGCCAACCTATGTTGCTGACAACCTTCCTTAAACCAGGACTAAACTTTTGACTTACCAAAGTCAGCTTGTCTAACATCACAATTTTGCAATATTCTAGGGAATAAAAAGTCGTGCTACATAGTTCATGTAGCAAATGCTATAAAAATCCAGTTATTTAGCTTTAGCAGCTTGCAAAGCTTTTCTCACAAATTGAGCGGTCTGCATCAATTTCGGTTGCTCCCATAAATACTGCAATAAATCCGTCTTTAGTTTGGCCGCCGGAGAATATTCTTTGTACATTGAAGGAATCAAGCGATATTTCATCCCGTTGTATGCAGCATATTCTACAGCAGTAGGAGAAGAGGCATTGCGGCTGCCAAATTCATACACCGCTGGCAGATAATGTGCCGTGAGAGACTTTCTAGAATACTTAGAATTAATTGTTTCCAAAGAACCGTGAATGGTTCTGGAGTTCCAGAAAAGTACATCTCCTTTATTCAAAGCTGGTGCATTAATCTCATCTTTATGAGAATTGATATAACCCTTCAATTTTTCTAAATAAAAACGATTAGAAAGCTTCTCATCTTCTGTTAATTCAAAATCTACTAGATGAGATTTTGGCAAAACATAGAATCTACCAGCTTCTTCGTGAATATCTTCTAAGGCAAACCAACCAGCCAGTAAATGACCATTTGGCATAGAGTCTAAGTAGTACCAATCCTGATGGGCTGGGGTAGCAGTGTTCATATCGAACAACATAGTTTGCATTAAATTATGTTCCTCAATACCCGTTAGTTCAGTTAATGCTTCCCTAACTTGCTGCAAACAAAAAATTTTTCTAGCTGATTCAGTAAATGTTGAATGTTTTGGGTAATCGTGAACATCGCGAAAAGATTCTTCGGAATATCCATAATCATTAATTTTATTAGGTTGCCAGCGGTTACTTGACTGCCTAAAAAAAGGAGAATTTGATGTGATAACCTTGGACGCATATTCGTTTAAGAGGTTATCAATTATGTTTTGAGGAATGAGATTTCTAAAAATATAGTATCCGTTAGCTTGATAATAGTCTCTTGGCCTATCCATAAATAAATCCTCTAAAAGCTGTTATTTTCCTATTAATTTAATCGTATGTTATTAAATTATTAGGCAAATGTCTTACGTAATTACGCTGAAATTAAATTATTAGACAAATGTCCTACGTAATTATGCTGAAAAAATATTTTTTACCCTTTCTCGTTCTCAGCCTCCGACTGGGAATGCCTGTTATGAGGCTCATGCTCTTGCGTGGCTTTCTTCAAGAGGGGGAGGCGCACTAGCGAAGCGGTTCTTGCAATCTGGGAGGTTCATTACAACTTTCCGTTGTAGAGTCCAGGCACAATCGAACTGTCGCTAAAACATAAAACATCCAAGCATAGGTAATTGACATCAAGCCCGTTTCTGTTATGTTTGTCATCACTGCCCACGTAGTAAGTAGAAGGGGCATGACTAATTCAACGTCTGTACTGCGTTTCATGTACTTTACTGATAACGCAATATTAGTGAGAAAAGAAAGGAAAAATAGACCTAATCCTACCAAACCTAAATCTACGGTAAGGTCTAAAAATCCATTGTGAGAATGCTCAGGCTTAAATTGGGTTTTCACTACTAGGATGTCAGCAGCAGGATCGGCTTCTCCTCGCCAAGATTGCCAAAATCCTAAGTATCCATAACCCAGTATTGGATTTTCTTTGATATGCTCGATTACCAGGGGCCAGAAGTCCATACGTCCGGTTAATGACAAATCTTTCCCCAGAGTATCTACAATAATAAATTTTGCATTTTGCGTTACCAAAATAGTCAGACAAATTCCCAGAGCCATGAAAAAGATAATGCAAGCGAAAGCCAATCTAGGTGGCAATTTTTTTATAAACCGGACAATTACTAATACACCTACCAATAAAACCATTAAAACTTTACCCATCCCGCTGTTTGAACGTTGGAGAGAATAAAGAGCTAAAGCAGCAAATCCCAAAGATTGCACCTTAGTCTTGGGTTTGCGGACTGACTGCAAATAAAACATGATCGCAGTCAGAGCCATCAAGAAGCCAAAAGCGTTGCCGTGGGGCAAAATTCCCTGCCAGCCTTTAGAAGTTACTCCGATTGACGGTCTGAATAAAGCGTAAAATACACTCAGCACAAGTATAATTTGGTTGGTAAATAGTAATAATTCAAACAGTTCTTTCCACTTATACTGTTTTCCAACATAAATACAAAAAACAGTAGTTCCTAAAAAAACCATACTAGCTTTTAATGTATATACTGGGGTTCCTGACCAAGCAGCAGACAGGCATAGAAGTAACATTAAAAGACAGAAATAGGGATTTTTCAATATAATTCTTGAATATACAAAGATAATATCTTTAAGGGTGTGTCTTAGCCGGGAAAATATAATAAACAAGCCGACAACATAGATTCCTATTTGTAAAAGGAGAGAAAAAAGCTTTTTGCCTTCGAGATACAAAGCTCTAGGGTGTATTTTATCAAAACCACTTAGCGTTACACCAGCGATCGCAAATATCATCAGCATAATAAAAACTTTTTCTAAAGTGGCAGAAAAAGTTTTATTATTACTAGCATTGCTAAATAATAATAAAATATAAATAACCACCATGCTTAGAATAATGATAAGAAGTAAAGGCTCTGAGGTTATAGTATTCATACCTATTTTATTGGTTAAAAGAACCTGCTAAATTTTCCCTGTCCAAATATAAATACATGAAAGACAAATTTACAGTATATTAAATTTATTACATCTGCAAATTTCTTGCCAGCTTAAAAAATTATAATCAGCTTAATAAACCAATAGATACTGACCGGGGATAGGTTGCAGTAATTTATCAGTAAATTTACATAAGGGATGAAGTAAAAAATATTAGCCTTGGCAGTTTATTGAAAGTCAAGCTTAAATTAATAAGGATAAAGCAAGTAGGTTGTGTATGGTCGATGTAGGTTTTTCTAAACAACTCACCCGTGGTTGTGCGAGTTTAATGTGGGCAACACTTACCATTTCTTACCAGTCTCTAACATACGCACAAGTACCCGGTTTTCAGCCAAATGCACCATTAGCACAACCTAATGCCAGCCCCGTGCCAGCTGGTGCAGCTTATACATTAGGCGGAGGCGATCGCCTCCGCATTGATATCTTCGAGGTTCCTCAGTTTAGCGGCGAGTACACAGTTCTAGCAGATGGCACAATCTACCTACCCCTGATTGGGACTATACCTGTCGAAGGGCGAACCGTAGAACAGGCGGCTAATATCATTTCCTCTAAATACTTTCGCTTCCTCAAACGTCCCATCATTACAATGAGCGTTCTGTCTCCGCGTCCCGCAAATATTCGCGTGGGGGGAGAAGTAAACCGTCCTGGAGGCTTCACAATTCCCCTGACAGCAGGAGTCGGAACCTTACCTGGGCTGCAATATCCTTCTGTAACCCAGGCAATTGAGTTGGCGGAAGGAGTTACCCTAGCCGCCGATCTTCGTCGGGTTCAGGTACGCCGCAAAACAGCGTCAGGTAAAGATCAAGTCATCACTCTTAACCTTTGGGAACTGGCGCAAACTGGCGACAGGCGGCAAGATTTAAATTTACGAGATGGAGACTCAATTTATGTCCCCACAGCCACCACCGTCAACCTAGCAGAAACACGCCAATTAGCCACTACTCGGTTTGCACCACCTCTAGAGAAACCCCGCACCGTTGCTGTCGTAGGCGAAGTTAACCGTCCTGGATCTTATGTCGTCATCGGCGGAAAAACAACACTAGAACAAAGAACGCTGGGAATTCCCAGCGTGACGCGGGCTATCGATTTGGCTGGCGGCATTAAGCCATTGGCTGATGTGCGCCGCGTCCAACTACGTCGGCTCACAAAATCTGGAACTGAACAGCTCATCGATATAAATTTGTGGCAACTATTGCAAACAGGAGATGTGACTCAAGATGCGATTTTGCAAGATGGAGATACCATTGTTGTTCCCACTGCAACAGTAGTCAACCCCGCAGAAGTAACAGAATTAGCAACCACTAGCTTTTCTCCCAGTATTATTAAAGTTAGTGTGGTAGGAGAAGTTAAAAAACCTGGAGTCGTGGAGGTTGCACCCAATACAACCTTGAATCAAGCCTTGCTAACTGCGGGAGGATTTAACGATGCTAGAGCAGATCGCAAGGCTGTCGATCTGATTCGTCTCAATCCTGACGGCACGGTGTCGAAAAGTAAAGTAAAAATTGATTTAGCCCAAGGAATCAATGAGCAAAATAATCCACTGCTACGGGAAAACGACATTATTGTAGTCAGCCGTTCTGGTAGTGCTAAGACTGGTGACAGCGTGAGAACATTTTTAGAACCCATTGAGAAAGTTTTCACTTTCTTTAACATTTTTAGTCTCTTCGGAATCTTGGATAGGCAGTAATTTGGGTGTTTCGGGTGCATCTTTTTTTGGGTTTTATGTAGCTAACCTTTCTCTAAGTGTTAAATGGATACCGAACACGATTCACAGGCGTTTATTAATAGGCGTAATGGCGGAGGAAACCAGCCTCAATCATTGCCGGGACAGCTCACTGTCAAACCTGACGACGGTGATGAACAGAAATTAGATTTAGCGTGGCTGTTAGGAGTTGTGCGTCGCCGTTTGCCAATTATGGCAGGGGTAGCAATTGTATTGACTGCCATCTCTGGAAGCACGATCGTTTTGAAGTCAAAAAGTATTGTTCCGGAGTATGAAGGCTCATTTCGGATTTTAGTTGAGCCTGTCACCGCTGAAGACAGATTGGCAAAGCAATTTTTATCCTCTCAAACAAATAATGCAGATATCCAAAAAATTGAAGTAGAAAAATCTAGTTTATTGGATTATGAAACTCAAATTAGGGTTTTGCTTAGTAGCAAATTGATGGCGCCAGTTATTAAGGATATGCAGAAAAAATATCCTGATATTAACTATAACTCCATGATTACAAAGCTATTAATATTTAGAGTTAATTATGAGAAAGATGGGACGCAATATGGGACAAAAATTTTAGAAGTTAGTTATCGAGATAAGAATCCCGAAAAAGTAAATTTTATATTGGATAAACTCTCTCGAAATTATCTTAAGTACAGCCAACAAGAGCGCTTGTCAAGCCTAAAACAGGGACTGGATTTTATTAATCAGCAGCTCCCGCAGCTACGGGGGCAAGTTGATACACTGCAAGGACAGCTGCAAAAATTGCGACAGCAGTACAATGTGAGCGATCCGGAACAAGCAGACACTTTGCTGTTTCAGCAAGCTCTGGCTTTGGAGAAAGATCGATTAGATACTCAAGTACAATTGGCGGAAACGCGAGCGTTTTACGCTACTCTGCAAAAACAGTTGAGGGAAGGGAATCCTACCGGAGTTTTAGCTACAGATTCCAAGACATATGAAACGTTAATTGGAAAGCTACAGGGGCTAGAAACTGAGATTGCGTCAATGTCTCCCCAATTCCGTGAAGACAGCCCACCTATTCAGGTTTTAAGGGAAAGGCAACAAAATATACAAAATTTGTTGCGTCAACAAGCTGAAGGAATTCTGAAAAAAGTTGCTGGGCAACTTGAAGGATTGGAGAATCGCTACCAAACGATTGCTCAAACTGAAAGGCAGGTAAAGCAAAAACTTCAACAATTGCCAGATGTTTCCCGACAGTATGGAGATTTACAGCGGAAATTAGAAGTAGCGACGCAGAATTTAAAGGAGTTTTTAGCCAAACGCGAAGCATTGAGGCTAGATGCTGCCCAGCAGGAAGTGCCTTGGGAATTGATTGAAAATCCTCAGCTACGAGTTGATGAAGAGGGCAACCTGCTATCAGTTGCTACGAAACAAACTAAAAAACAGTTAGCGATCGCAATCGTTTTGAGTGCGCTTCTTAGCATTGGGCTGGGTTTCCTGATAGAAGCTCTCAATACAGTATTCCACACCCCTGAAGATGTAAAAGGTGAAACTAAACTACCGATACTTGGGGTGATTCCTTTCGCCAAAGAACTCAAAAAACTTCCCAAGAAACAAAAAGAATTTGCTTCTTTACCGGAGGTAGGTAGTCTAAATGAAAGTTTGGGCGGCAATCTTGTTAATAATGGCAATGGCAGAGCTTCCTTGAATTTTTACACCGACTCCCCATTCTTGGAAGCATTCCGCTCTCTGTATACAAATATTCGCTTAATTAGTGCCAATAGACCGATTACTTCGTTAGCAGTTAGTTCAGCTGTACCCGGAGATGGCAAGTCTACTGTGGCGATTAACCTGGCGTTGGCAGCAGCAGCAATCGGTCAACGGGTATTATTAGTAGACGCAGATTTGCGCCGTCCGAGTTTGCATAGTCGGTTGAATTTACCCAACGTGCGTGGATTAGGGGATGTCATCGCTACAGACTTGAGTATTAATGATGCCATTGGGCGATCGCCCTCAGATAAGAACCTCTTCGTGTTAACCGCAGGTCAAAATTCCTCAGACCCAATAAAATTGCTCTCGTCAGATAAAATGCAGTATCTCATCGAGCAATTTCAAGCCCGTTTTGACTTAGTTATCTACGACTCGCCTCCCCTGGTCGGTCTTGCAGATAGCAACATTCTGGCTGCTAATACAGATGGTACTGTGCTGGTTGTGGGAATTGACAAAACAGACCGTACTATGCTGATGAAGGCACTAGATGGATTAAAAATCTCTGGTGGCTCTGTCTTGGGTATAGTTGCCAATGGGTTGAAAGGTTATACGGCTCCCGCGTATCCTTCTTATAGCCGCACTGGAAAAAATTAAAAACTAAAAATTAAAAATAAAAAGGGAAATAGTTCTTTTTTTATGTTTAATTTGGCATTTTTAATTCTTTGGTCAGAGGAGTAATGATGAAGTTAAAGCTTGACTGGTCTTGTGGTAGGGCGTTACGGCAAATGACTCAACAAACTCAGACCGGATCAAAACGTCCCGGGAAAGCAATTTCTGGAAGCTGGAGAAAAAGAATTTTCTGGAGTGCAGCGATCGCGCTTTCTGGCGGAGCGATCGCACTCTCATCGAGTCTCGCTCCGGTGTTAGCCGCCGAACGAGTGAAAATGCGCTTGGGGCCATTTCACCAGTCAGTAGCACTCAGCGACTTAGAAGAATTTGCCAAAACGGGGAAAGTTCCCCGGACGCTTAAGCACTACCAGGTTTTGTTAACTCCTCAATTTCGGGAAACGCTTAAATCTAGTTTGCAGCTAGATCCCAAATTGGGAGACAAAGTAGTTAAAGACCTGTTGCGATCGCCAGTAGGAAAAGAGTTAATCGAGAAAATCGGCGTGGCTTTGCCCGACAGTAACATTGAAAAAATGCAAGCTGCCTTGAGTCTAGCTGTGCGACAAAGCAACGGCTTAAGCGTTATCAGCTTTTTGCAGGCATACCCAGCGGAAACGATAACCTTAGATGCTTCAAGCGCGATCGCTATTGTCCTTGAATTTAACGCCCCCTACTGGGAGAGTAAAGCTTTAAGCTTGCTCTTAGAACGGGAATTGACTGTCGCCGGGGAAAATTTCAGCCCAGCCTTTAACCCAGCAGCTTTCGGTTCTGAGAGAGTGCACAAACAAACTCGGAGTTTTTACGACCGAAGACGCGATCGCGAAATCATCGTCGATCTCTACTGGGCAAACTCATTCTCCGCCCCAGTCTGGAAAGAACTGCCAGAGGTAATAAGGAGAGAGGCAAAAGCGGGAGATCAGGGAGACAAGAAAGATTTGTCTCCCTCACCGAAACCGCAGCAACTCAACATCCCATTGGTAGTCATCTCTCACGGCTTTGGTGCTGACCGCTCATTTTTAGGCTACCTAGCCCGTCATCTAGCATCCCACGGTGTAACCGTCGCCGCCATCGAGCATCCTGGTAGCAATGCCAGCCGACTTTTTGCCGAGCATTTAGGCAGCAGCCCTGTAGGGTTGCCTGGACTTGATCCCTTGCTACCAGCGTCCGAGTTTATCGCCACACCTGAAGACGTTAGTTTTTTGCTAGATCGGTTAAAAAAGCTAAACCAGAAACCAGGCTCCCTACAAGGTAAGCTAAATACCGAGAAAGTCACCGCCATCGGTCACTCCTTGGGCGGTTACACAGCTTTAGCTTTGGCAGGAGCCGAACTGAATTTAGACGAATTGCGATCCGTGTGCAAAAATCGCAACCCGCTTTTGAAATCTGGGGGAGACTGGTTGCAGTGTGCAGCTGCGGATTTACCTGAAAAGAGAGTGCAATTGCGCGATCGCCGGATAGCGGGCGCGATCGCGCTCAACCCGGTTATCGGACAATTGTTTGGCAAAACTGGACTTGCCCAAGTTGCCACCCCCACCTTAATCTTGACTGGGACAGATGACAACCTCACCCCAGCACTGAACCATCAGCTGCGACCTTTTAAGCAACTACCTAATCCAAAATACTTGATCACGGCCATCGGTGGCACTCACTTAAGCATTAGCGACTTTAGCCCCGGCTCCCAAGGCGAAGTTCTCACCCGAAGTACCCTGGTTAACGAAAGAACAGGCATGGTTGCTACTCCTATGCGTCAGTTGCTCCAAGGGATCGGCCTCTCGTTTGTCAAACAACTAACTCCAGCCGCCCCAACTTACGAACCGTTTCTCTCACCCGCCTACACCCAATCTTTTTCTACCCCAAAAATGCCTCTGCGCTTCAATACGCAACTACCAGCAAGCATTCTTTCCTGGCTTAGTTTGTCCGCACTGCCATAAATTGGGGATTGGGGATTGGGAATAGGGATGAGGGAATTGGGAATTAGGGATTGGGGATTGGGAATTAGGGATTGGAAGGACTCTTAGCCAGTCCCTAGTCCCCAGCCCCCAATCCCCAGTCCCTTGTTTTCCGTATCTACCCTCTCCTGTTTTTTACGGAAAGCAACATAGCAAATGGTTACAATTCCCGTAGCATCACGCTTACATCTTCAAGAGAGTTTAGCCTATACTGCATCAAAACAGTTCGGCAAACAACACTAGTTGTCGAAGGGCGCGATCGCAATTCGGGCGGACGACCGGGAAACTACTGCCACCACCCCATTCCCCATCCCCAATGTTCTATGACTCCCAGTTCAGATATTTTTCTTACTAATCACACTCAAGATCAGCCGCCCGAACTACCTCAACAGCAAGAGCCTTTTCCAGGTGGTTCTGTAGAAACATTGCTGTATTTATTAGAGCAAGCGATCGCATATAGCGGTACAGGTATCGTCATTAGCGATGCTACCCTACCCGACAATCCCATCATTTATTGCAACCGGGCTTTTGAAAAAATTACAGGCTACTCCCTTGGTTGACTGACAAAACTGCTTAGGGGTGAAACGTAAATCAGGAGGGAAGCAGAGCTTGATTTAGGCTAGTAAGTAACTACACAAATCAGTCAAATCAATGGCTCATACTTC
>NZ_JACJOY010000098.1:0-41909 GCF_014695815.1 Trichocoleus sp. FACHB-6 | reverse complement strand
TATCAGCCTACTCCTGGAGATTTTCCGGCGCTCGCATTGCTTGTTTTTTCACTTCTCAGACCCCAGATTTATTGTCAAGTACAATTTATACCAAATTAGATGAGCTTACCCTGGTTGTTGAGGACGCGCAACCAGGAATAGTCTACCCTAAGTTTCCTTATCGTTCTTTAGAACTAAGACTGCACATAGAAAATCAAATTCATAAGGGTATAAAATACATTCTCCAATCTAATTTTGACTGGATTGTACACCATCTCCCGCCAGAAGCTTACCCAGGGAATGTTCCTTCTGACTGGTTTGGTTGATATCGATAGAGCTTATCTAGAATAGCTAGAGCAATTGGTTGGGTTGAAATGTAGTTTCAACTCAACCAACAATTGTCAGTGAATATTTACTCGTCATTCCTAACTTTTTTATAATTCCTTAGTAAATCGCCGTAGAAGGTTTATATTTAACCATCAGTCGCGCTAATATTACTCCGAGCGCTAGTCCAATTCCATGCGTCCAGTAGGGAATATTAACTGGATTAACAGCGCTGGAAATTTTCAAGCTGCCGATTCCATAAAATACCTGCTGTACAAACCACCAAAATAGGAAGAAAAATGCAGGTAGTTTGATAGGAATAAAAACAACTATCAGGGGGATAATAGCGTCAATCTTTGCTTTAGGGAAGTTCAAAAGATAGGCACCGATGACAGATGCGATCGCGCCATTTGCCCCAATAAATGGCACACTTAAGGTAGGCTCAGCTAAAACTTGCACAATCCCGGTAAGAAGACCGCAAATTAGGTAAAATATTAGATATCTCCTATGCCCTAAAACATTCTCCACACCCTTTCCAAAAACAAATAGAAATAATAGATTTCCCAGAATCTGGCTAAAGCTGCTGTGGAGAAACATCGCTGATAATAGAGAACTAGAAACAATCAAAACAGCAAACCACGCAGCAGGATTATCCCCACTAAGTGCATCTGACATCACCGCACTTAAATGAGCCGGGACGATACCCCAATGTTGGATAAAATTAGTAAGTTCACCCGCAACTTCTAACTTTACCTCCCACAAGAACAAAGCAATATTAATACCGATAAAGAAGTAATTAATAATCGGCTTGCGGAGACTAGCAATATTATCTGCAATAGGAATCATGGACTTTGGTGTTTTGAACGCCAAGGTAAGCAGAAAAATATTTTACTTTGCGTACCTTGGTGATTACCTTCGCTACCTGGAGCGTTTAAAAAAGATAATTTATTCCAACTGGCTAAACAAATCTGCCAAAATGACATTAGAAAACAAGAACCCCTCCGGATCGGTTAATTTTATCCGCCCTGATGCTGAGAGTTTTTGAATTTGTGGTCTAATGGCTTCCCCATTGTCGGTTACAACTTCTACCCAACCTTGTTGATAGTAGGGTTGCAAACATTTGCCAATTTTTGAGAGCGTTTGTTCGCCAAACCGTTCAGCCAGGGTTGATAAACTTAAGCCTTCTGCCAAACGCAACCCTAACATCAATGTTTCTAACAATACCTCAGAGGCTGATATCTGAGGACAGTCCAACACCCCGCCAGCTTCACTGAGCTGTTGCACCCATTCGTAATATTCTCGTGTTTTGCGGGGACGGGTGAAACGGCACCCCTGCAAGTAACTTGCAGCACCCATACCAAAGGCGTAGTAAGGGCGATTCTCCCAGTAAACACGATTATGGCGGCATTGATGACCGGGCTGGGCGTAATTAGAAATTTCGTAATGTTCGTAACCAGCACCCGTAAGGATTTCGCTGGCTTGGCGATACATTTGGGCGGCGGTTTCATCCTCTGGTAAGGGTTTAGCGCCGGGTTGATATTGCCGCCCAAAGGCAGTTACAGGTTCTACTTGCAGATCGTAAATTGAAATATGAGTAGGAGCGATCGCAACTGCTTTAAGGAGAGACTCTTGCCAGTGATCTGAGGTTTGATGGGGCAATCCAGAAATTAAGTCTAAACTAAAGTCGGCAAACCCTACCTGACGGATTAGCTCCACAGATGCAAAAATGTCAGAGACAGTATGCGATCGCCCGCAGATTTCTAGCAACTTTTGCTCAAACGACTGCACCCCTAGACTGATTCGATTCACACCCGTTGAGCGGTAGCCTTGGAGTTGTTTCCTATCAAATGTCCCTGGATCTACCTCCATCGAGATTTCAGCGTCAGCAGCAATACCAAAGCAGCCGTCTAGCTTATGCAAGATACGCTCCAGTTGTTCCACCGACAACAACGAAGGAGTACCGCCGCCAAAGAAAATGGTGTTCAAGGGAAATCCCAGTGCTGGTGTTATTTCAATTTCTTGCAATAGCACCTCAAGATAATGCTCAATTGTCCCAGAGTTGTTGCCAGTCTTATGATCCCCAACCACTGACACTGGAAAATCACAGTAAAAGCATCGCCTTCTACAAAATGGGATATGTAGATAAGCGTTCCTGGGAACCTCAAAATCAATAAATTTCTTAGCTGGCTTTAAAGAATTTAATACCATGTTTGCATCAATACTCAATATAGCGATGAAATATTCAGAAATTTGATTAATAGTTGTAACTTTAATAAATTTATCGTCAGCTATTTAATTTTATACCTCACACCGCCCTAAGCCCAGACGCTAGTCTAGTCCAGCCTTCAGCAGGCTAAAGAACTCGATGAATTTTTCGCTTCCTATCTCTAATAAAAAACAATTGACTTCATTAAAAAAAATCAAATTGTATAGAGATGCTGATATTAACTGAACCTCATCCAAAAAGTGAATGTCATAACAAAAGATATAATATAACGGTAAATATAAACAAGCATCAGTTTTTGAGATCCGCTCCCAGAAATTGAAGCATTCATCCCAATCAACTTGAAACAATGCTTGACGCACTCATAATTCTTTTATTCATCCTAGCAGCGGCGGGAGTCGGTTTCGACGCTATAGAATTGCTACCCACTGGCATGCTGGATCAAGTCAGCAATCAGGACGCTTTACGCTGGGTATTCGCTGGGTTTGCCGCCATAATTGGGGGTGCATCTGGGCTGCTGGTGCAGACAACCTATCGTCGCCTAGAAAAGAAAGTCCGCGAAATGCCGATAGAGGTCATCCTGACTAGAGCAGTCGGCTTGGTGCTTGGCTTATTAATAGCAAATTTGATGCTGGCACCAGTTTTCCTGTTACCAATGCCCTTCGATTTTGCTTTTATTAAGCCTTTGGTTGCCATTTTAGGCAGCGTGATGTTTTCCTTCTTGGGTGTCACCTTAGCAGATACCCACGGTCGTTCCTTCCTGAGGCTGATCAGTCCCCACTCAGTAGAAACGATGTTGGTATCAGAAGGAACCCTCAAGCCTGCCTCTACAAAAGTTTTGGATACCAGCAGCATCATTGATGGTCGCATTGAAGAACTGCTGAACACTGGCTTTATAGAAGGTCAACTTTTAGTGCCGCAGTTTGTCTTGCAGGAACTCCAACAACTGGCAGATGGTTCCAACGATATGAAGCGCATCCGGGGACGGCGAGGGTTAGATATCCTAAACCGGATGAAAACAGCTTACCAAGAACGCATTGTCATCCACCCAGCGGACTATGATGAAATCGCTACGGTAGATGCTAAGTTAGTGCGTTTGACGCAAGAAATTAATGGCACGCTGTTAACCAACGACTACAATCTCAGTAAAGTTTCCACCTTGCAGAAGGTGCCTGTACTGAATATTAACGACTTGGCTCAGGCAATTAGAGCAATTTATCTGCCTGGTGACACTCTTGAGCTGAAAATTCTCAAAGGTGGCAAGGAACCCGCGCAGGGTGTCGGCTATTTGGACGATGGCACTATGGTAGTTGTGGAAGATGGCCGCGACTACATGGGTGGTGAAGTCCGAGTCGTGGTGACAAGTGCCTTGCAAACCTCGGCGGGACGGATGATTTTTGCCAGACCCCAGGCTTCTGTTCCTGTCTAGACAGATGTCGAGAGCCATACGAATCAAATCATGCGACCGATGCAGCGAACCTGCATCGGTTCTTTTTCGAGTTCGTTATGATGAGTCTGAACAATGGATTTTTGTGTGCCAGCAGTGTTGGCCTTCTATCAGCCAAAATAATCCATTCTACGTTTACGGCGGTACTTGGAAAGCCAGGAAAAAGGGATAGGGGGCGAGGATTTTATCGTTTTCAATCATACTCCTCCAGATGCAAGCGATCGCATAAAGCTTTGCTTCCTCCAAGAGCAAATGCTGAAATCGCTGCACATTCTGTCAGATGGCCGCGATGTATGTTTCCTGGCGAAACGGTTTAAATCCTCGTTTAAGATAGTTGGATAACGCTGCTGGGTGGTCGAGCGTACAGGTATGCACCCAAACGCGATTAGCGCCTTCCTTCCAAGCCTGCTGGACTGCAATTGTGAGCAGATACTTACCAAGTCCACGTCCTATAAATTCTTTAAGCAACCCGAAATAGGCAATTTCAACCGAGCCATCCTCATGTTGGCACAACTCGAAATAACCGCCTAGTGCGCCTGCACCATAAAGTACCCATAATGAGATACTCGGTTGGCTTAGGTGTGCGTGAATCCGATCGTCTGTCCAGCCTAGTCTGTCCACCCAGTGATAGTTGCGCCCAACTTCGGAGTACAGATAACGAAAGAAGGAAGGTGGACACTCGACAACCGGATCAACTTGTACGTGATCGTTTGCAACCGTTGCTGGCTTCAACTCATTAAGTGACAACATTTGAAGATAGGTTCGTGTTGCCTCAATGCAATCCATACAACTCATTTAAACAAAAGCAATTTAATGGGCTGCTGTCTCTGGTGGGAGTGGTTGCTGCCTAAGATAGGAGGGCCTGTGTAGGAAGCATTGCCAGGCGGAGCTTGGGAACGAGGGTCGAGGGGGTTATTCTTGCAAAATGGTTTTAGACACGATCCGCGTCTTTTTCCTATCGGCTTCTGAGAGTTCTTCTCCTGATTGCAGGCGAGTGGCACTGGTTTGCAGAACGGTCGCGGCGCTATTGTCTCCCATTTGTAGGGCAGTTTTGGCGGCAGTTTGTAACATTGTCGCAGCACCAACGCGATCGCCTTGTTGCAATTTCGCTTCTGCTAGTTGGGTTTGCCTATATTTCGCCAACGCCAAAATAGACTGTTGCACCTGCTGGTTGGGTGCGGGTTGGTAACTCCGGACAACATTCGCCTCGACTGGCATCATTTGGGAAAGTAAACCCGTTTGATTCTGGGTAGGATCGTCGTAGCGGATTTGTACATTCGCAATATTCTGACGACCTTCGGACAACTGGCCAACGTAAAGGTTAGCTAAGATGACTCGCGGCACATTCTTCATCAAGTCGCCCAAACGCACCACTAAAGAGTTGCCTTCTTGTTGCACTGGCAACTCAATTGTATCTGGAGCAACTTGGGCAATCGGTTTGAGTTCGGCAAGCCGTACCTTCGGCATCAGAGACAGTAGCAGGTAAGCATTAGTTAGTCCCACCGAAGAGATGCGATTAAACAAGCGCCCAAACTCATCCACCGCCTGCTCTGGACGCTCAATATAAGACAGCATACCCCCCCCAGCGTCGGCAATTTTCTCCAATATGTCCTGGTTCCAGTGAGCGCCAAACCCCAATGTGTTCAACGTCAGATTGTAGCCTGTAGCGACTTGGGCAAATTTCAGACAGCGGTTGTTGTCGCCATGCTCATTTTCGCCATCGGTTAAGAGGAAAACCTGGGAAACGGTTTCCTTTTTCCCCTTTGCCAGTTCTTCAATTCCCAGCTTTAGACCCTCATCAATGGCAGTACCCCCATCCGCAGTAAGCCGATTAATCTGCTTTTTGATGTTTTCTGGGTTGTCTATGACTTGGTTAGGGACGAGGACTTTGGCTCTGTGATCGAAAGCAACCACAGAAATGCGATCGCCTGGTACGAGACGCTCCACCAGTCGTACAGCTGCCTGTTTCACCGTTTCCAAAGGGCGTCCGTTCATCGAGCCACTGTGGTCAAGAACCAAACATAAGTTTAAGGGAGCGCGACCTTCAAACTCGCTGGCGATCGCAGAAATTGAAATCTCTAGTTGACGCTGGCTACTCCCTTGAGTCGCGTCAATATTGGCATCATTCAGGGTAGGCTGTAAACCAACTCTCATAACACTTGAATCCTGGCAGGAGAAGACACGATCTGACTAACCACAACGCAAAATACCGCCGCTACGGAAAATGAACCGCAAATAGTTACAGAACTTATTTTCCACAATAGCTTGCAGCCTAACCCTGGGGAAACACTCACCACGAAAATTACCACTCTTGGCAGAAACGCTAAACAACACGGAATAGTGGGACAGTGGTAATTACCGATTATCCATTACTAATCCCCTATCCTTGCATCCTTAGATTCCAAATCCTTGTATCCTAAGACCGAACCTTAACCGTAAGCGGTAATGAAAGCAAAACTGCTAGAATCCAAGCAGTACGGTGAGGTACACCGGAATTTAATGTCAAATTAAAGATAGCGCCATTATTGACCGCCCATACAACGCCATGAACTCACCCATGAAGGCTGTTCAAGCTCCTTACTACGGCGATAACTTCTACCGTACACCGCCACCAGATTTACCCTCCATGATATTGAAGGAGCGGATTGTCTATCTGGGAACGCCCTTGGTGCCAGAGGTAACGAAACTAATTATCGCTCAGCTACTGTTTTTGCAGTACGAAGACCCCGAAAAACCGATCAAAATCTACATCAATTCCACTGGCACTTCGCGTTATGACGGTGAACCCGTTGGCTTTGAAACTGAAGCCTTCGCCATCTGTGACACGATGAACTACATTAAGCCGCCCATCCACACCATCTGCATCGGTTCGGCGATGGGGATGGCGGCGATGCTACTGTCAGCTGGAACCAAAGGCTTTAGAGCTAGTCTCCCCCATGCCACGATTATCCTGCACCAGACTAAGAGCTACGCTCGCGGTCAAGCGACGGATATTCAAATTCGCGCTAAAGAAGTGTTGGCTAATAAGGACACGATGCTTGATATCCTATCGCGCAATACGGGTCAGTCAAAACAAAAAATCTCTAAGGATATGGATCGGCTCTACTACCTGACACCCCATCAAGCTGTTGAATATGGCTTGATTGACCGGGTTCTGGAGAGTAAAGCAGACTTACCAACACCGCTTCCCGCAGGTGTCATCTAAAGAGTTAAAAATTAAAAATTAAAAAAGGAAATGCTTCATTTTTAATTTTTAATTTTGCATTTTTAATTCTTTAGATACCAATTTCAAAGATTCAAAAACGGAGTTTTGTACCATGCCTATTGGCTACCCTAGAGTTCCCTACCGGATGCCAGGGGGACAATATACTGATTGGATTAACATCTACGATCGTCTTTACCGGGAACGGATTATTTTCCTGGGGGAAGACGTGGATGATGAACTGGCTAACCAGATTGTTGCTGTGATGCTCTATCTGGATTCTGAAGATCCAGGTAAAGACATCTACCTCTATATCAATTCTCCTGGTGGTGTGATCACATCTGGCATGGCTATTTATGACACCATGCAGCACATTAAATCTGATGTGGTGACAATTTGTGTCGGCTTAGCTGCGTCGATGGGTTCTTTTCTGTTGGCAGCTGGCACAAAAGGCAAACGCCTTGCTTTGCCTCACTCGCGAATTATGATCCACCAACCCTCCGGCGGTACGCGGGGACAAGCCACAGATATTCAAATCGAGGCTAAGGAAATTCTGCGGATTCGTCACCAACTGAACCAGATTTATGCTGACAGAACAGGTCAATCCATCGAAAAAATCGAGAAAGACATGGATCGTGACTTTTTCCTATCTGCCCACGAAGCTAAGGAATACGGTTTGATTGACCGCGTGATTGAAGAACGTCTGTAATAAGTAGAGACGCGATGCTCCTCGCGTCTCTACAATGGCAATGGAAACTATAAACAAAAATTGGAAGAAGATAGTTAAAGATACCTCTGATGAACCTCGCAGATTGTTACCGATTGTTGGGGTTAGGCTCAGGGGCATCTTTTGCAGAAATTAAAGCGTCTTATCGGCGTTTGGCACGAAAGTATCATCCTGATGCAAATCCTGGCAATCGCCAAGCTCAAGATAAGTTTATTGAGTTGACTGAGGCTTACAAGTTCCTTCTCGGCGTGGTGCAAACGTCGGAAACCCAAGAGGAGGAATCAAGCCAACAAGAGACAGTCGGAGAAACGCCACCTCAACCAACCGTCACCAAGATTACTCGCAAGGAGACGCAACTGCCAAAGACTCCCCAGTTGTCGCAAATGGATCAACAACTGAAGTGGAGTTCTTATCAGCAGTTGCAACAGTTGCTGAAATATCGCCGTTTTGCGCGAGCGATCGCTCTGATTGAAGGACTCGCTCAACGTCTACCACAAGATCCGGAAGTTCGTCAGTGGCAAGCGATCGCATATCAACAGTGGGGCCGTCAACTAATCGCTGAAAAGCAACTTGATAAGGCAAGAATTTATCTAAAAAAAGCCTTGAAAACTGACCCCCACAACCGTTCCCTCTGGGCTGAGGTTGAGCGAGATTTTCGCCGCCTAGAGCAGCTTTTTTGAATCTTTATTTATTTTCTGCAATTCTCTAAGCTGTTAGCTTTCGGTGGGGGATAGTTCACAGGTACAAAAGTGTAACTATCGGTTGAGCAATTTGCTCGAACTACTTTAACCAAAGTAGAAATAGGCTCATTGCGATCGCCACCTCGAAAACTAATCGTCCCTGTAGCTCCTTGGACTTTAAAGTTTTTGTCTGCTAAAGCTTGTTGCAAACTAACACGGCTCGGTGATGATTGTTTTTCTAAAGCTATTATCAGCGCACGAGTAGCATCATAAGCCGTAGCTGTGCGCCAACTTACATCACCTTTCCATAAATTCCTAGCCGCTTGGGGAAATTCTGGGTTTTCATGGCTTTCTAAATGATGCCATGTTACAACCACCACAAAGCGGTTTAAAGCATCTTTCCCTAACAGCAGTAAAGTATCAGGACTGTAGAGGGTATTACCTCCCACTATCCAAGAACTACCTTGATTAGCTTTGATCAACCTTAAAGTATTGGGAATAGCAAAAGTAGTGGTTCCACCATCGGGAAATACACCCAACGCTGTAACTCCTTGCTTGCGTACTTGAGCGATCGCAGCCCCAGCATTAAACAGAGGGTTAGACAGATCAAACTCCTTCACGACCTTACTGCCACTGGCTTTAAAGCTAATAAGAAATTGCTCTCGCATAGAACGGCTAAAATTACTTCCAGGAGCGTAAAAAACTGCTGCTTGTTGGTAACGAGATTGAGCTAGTAAGTAGCTTGCTAAATATTGGGCAGCCACTCGCGTATTCGGTATAATACGAAAGAAAACGTGATTGGGAATATCGCCCCAGCGTGAAAGTTCTTCTGCTGTGCTACTAGGGGAAATTACTACCAATTTGTGTTCTTGATAAACAGGCACAGCTGCTAGCGTCACTTCACTGGCATAGTGACCGACAACTGCTAAAAGATCCCTTCGTTTCACCAGCTTATTAGCAATTTCTTGAGCTTGTTTAGGGCTATTTGCATCATCGGCAATTAACACTTTAAGTCCAATACCATTAATCTTTTTTCCTTGATTTATTTCCTCTTGGGATTGGGCGACTCCTCGCATCATCTCCATTGCTGTGTCTGAACTCTTGCCTATGGGAGCAACAACCGCAATAGTGTAAGCTTTTTTGTTTCCAAGTTTGGCATTATTCAGATAAATCAAAGTTTCAGGATCGCTGGGTTGTTCTTCTCGTGCCTTTTTTAATAAGCTAACAGCTTCAGCATATTTACCATCTTTGATTTTTTGCACTCCCTGTTGTTTAAACGATACTTCAGAGTCGGGAACTAAAACTTCTTCTCCACAACTTAAATTGTCTCCGATAATTTTATCGCAAGCCTTGGGTAGGTTTATTAAATAGATTATTGCTGCTATTGCCGACAGTAAAATTGCACCAGCTAAAATTCCAAATGTAAGTTTTTTATTTGGTGGTTTGAAAAGTGTTGTAGTTTCCTCGTTTATATTATTACTGCTAGGAGGAATTAGAGGCTTTTGGGAAGGTTGCATAAGCTGAAAGCTGCTACTGATTGGTGTCTCAATCTTTTTTAACCGTTGTAAAATTTCTTGTGAATTTCTCGGTCGCTTTTTTGAGTCTGGAGCCATCATGTAATCAATCAAATCTGCTAAATTTGGCAAAACCTTCGGCGCTTTGTTTCGCCAAATTAAGCGACCTGTCTTAGCGTTTTCAGGCAGCAAATCGGGAGATATTCCTGTGAGCAGATGAACAAAAGTTCGCCCCAAAGCATAAAAATCAGATGCGAGAACAGCTCTGCCATTTACTTGTTCTGGAGGCGTGTATCCACGGGAAATAATTACTGTGCAACCTTTTTCTTGTAAGTTGTGCAAGTAGGTTTCTGTAGCTTCTCGTACTGCACCAAAATCAATCAATACAAGTTGATTATCAGGTTGCAGCATAATATTAGACGGCTTAATATCTCGATGAAAATAATTGTGTTGATGTATCTTGTTTAAAATTTCTGTTATTTGTTTTAACCATTCGCAAGCTTGCTGTTGGGTGACGGGTTCATTATTCCGATTCAGCCAGTCTCTCAAATTGCTTCCTTCAATTTTCTCCATTACCAGACAATGCAATGGCTTGTTGCTATTTACAAGATCGATTTTGAAGTATCCATCTGACTCGACTCTGGGAATACCTTGATAATTCAGCTGCTTTAGTACCTCTGCTTCCCGCTGAAATAGGCAGATTGCCTTATCGCAATCAATGTGCAAAACTTTCAGGACTTTTCGCGTACCTCCGCGACACGTATCCTCGACCTCAAAGGTTTGACCAAAGCCTCCTTTGTCCAGACGTTTAATTACTCGATACCGTCCTGTCACTAAGATTTCTGGCCCACAGCTAGGACAAGCGAGTTGATTCGCAGGGTTATCGAAATGAAGGCAGGTGGGATTGATGCAATAACTCACGACGAATACACCATCCCGATTAAAGTGGGAATGTTATAGTATTATAGTTGCTGGCGCAAAGTAAGTTAATTTCTTAAAAAATAGTTTAATTAAAGTTTCTTATAACATACTTTTCCCAACTGATGGAAGTGTGAAAATAGCTTCGTTGCTTTCAGGAGAGCTTTTAGCTCAGGGAATAACGTCCTAATGGTTGGATGGCTGAGCTTATGTTGGTGGAAAATTATAGTTAAAAATTATCCTTTACTTGAGATATTGAATTCGTCTGACAATAATTTTGTCCTAAATATTTGCCAAGCTTCTGTATGATTTAGATTGGTCTAAGAGAAAAGGACGAACCTGTAGATCTCCCTACACTATTGCAAAAATCCCAGCGATCGCATTCTTGATGAAGGTTGTAGTAGATGCTCCCTCGCTGGCAGTCCATAATATACCAACTACTACCCAGTGGTTACTAAGGCGCGATCGCGCTAATCTAATGACAATCGAAGAGCATCAGTTCCTATGTCCCAACAAGTGATCGCTATTACCGTCAAATTATTCGCCGCCTATCAAGAAGCCTATGGAGTTTCGGAACTGTCGCGAGAATTTCCGCCCAATACACCTGTCAAAGCAGTGCTAGATAGTTTCATGACTGAGCATCCAGAACTCAACAAATGGCGCGAATTTACCCGCTTCGGTGTAAATCTCCAATTCGTTGATCCAGATACCATTATCCAAGATGGTGATGAAGTTGTGCTGATTCCACCAGTCAGCGGCGGCTGACCCGATGCAAGGATTTTGGATTAATCAAACGAAAAGACGCGATGTTTCTCGCGTCTTTTCGTTTAGCCTCGCATTGTCTGGGCTTGATAGATTAGGTTAGGTCGCTAAGTATTGGCTTTTAGGCAACGTATAGCAATCCTATTTAAGTTGTGAACGAGTATTTGCCCTAGTGTAGGGGGCACTGCCATGCCCCTACAGGCTTTCACGAATCATTTAGGATTGCTATATCAGTTAACAACAGTTGTATTGATGGGACTGGTCGTTTCCGAAAGCTGAGGCTGCTCGGCTATAATCGCATTACCCAGCAGGACGGCGATAACGATCATTATTCCAAAACCAAACCCACTAAGGGCAGGCTCACGGCGCTGATTGCAGCAGCAGCATGACTGTTGAGAGAAAGAGTCGGATCTGCAAGAACATGGCATGAGAGCGAACACCTCCAAAGTAATTGCCGAAGGTAGATGGGAATTGCAAGCTGGAAACCTGACGCTATTGCTTAACGCACTCTCAAGAGGTTGTTATCGTCGATGCGCGATGCAGCTTGTTTTTGCTCTTTTATGGAGTAGAACCATCATCCTTTCAGTAATGCTGTCTATCAGCACAATTTGTTGGCGCTGTCAACTAGCACATTATTTTTCTTCACAGGTGTTGGCTGGGTTTCGGGAAAAAGCTGAAATTTAATTGAAAAAACCTTCACAATCTGGGGGGAAGGAAGGGGCAAAGCGATCGCTTCCCTTCCTTGGGCCCAGTTCAACCCCAAATTAAGGCATCCATTCCAAAACAATGCCAACGCGACTATCTTTTTGTTGTCGGGCGTTTTGCTTCTGGATGTCAGTCGATAAGCGGAAATTGCGGGTGAAGGCATAGCCAACAGAAAGCGTTGTGATGCCGACTTCTTCACTGGTGGCTGGAGCAACCCAACTCTGAGTTAAAGAGATATCTGCGGCACCAGTGCGAGACAAAACTAGCAACACTCTTGCACCGACATTAACGCCATCCGTCGAATATTTGTCAGTTTCCAAATGACGATAGCCTACGACGGGCGCAAAGTTCACGTAACTGCCTAAGGGACGCACGTAATATCGCAAGTCTACCCCGTAGGCACTCGTGTCGCCTTCAAAGGTTCCCTGATAGTCGCCACTAACCGTTAAACCAGAGCGGCCAATAAACAAATCTTCCACACCAACATTTACTCCCCCCGCTTGCCCAGATGAGGGAAACTGAGAGTAACCCAGCCGTACTCTGGTACGGAAGCTGGGGTCATTACGAATTTCTTCTAAAACATTCGGTACTTTTTCCCGCCACCGCTGCAAGGCTGGACTATTTTCAATTTTTTCCGGTGTCGCTTGTGGTTGGGTTTGACTTGATGCAGGCGGTATCCCGATCAAGCTTATACCGAATGTTAACAGCCACCAATAATTTAATCTCATGCAAAAATTTTGAGGTTTAAACGCTTTAGGTAGCGAAGGGAATCACAAAGGTACGCAGAGCCAGATTAACCTCCTTGCATACCTTTGCGTCAACCGTACCTTTGCGTTAAAAAAAGTGGCTTTGCTTTGTGCAAAACCACTTCAGTTGAAGAAGCCTAAAATTAGCGTACTGTGCCGTGTACTGATGTCATGTCAATCGGCTTCATCAGGTATAACCGCAGCAATTGCCAAGCATTGGAAACGTAGAACGGTAGCTTCTGGAAGAATTGCAGGAATTTGGGGGTGTTGGAGTTAGCGATCGCACCCAGTTTTTCGTTATTGTTGATGCAAACATCCAGCCGTTGATAAAATTCCGGCTTCGACACATCCAGAATTACTGGAAAAACACGTCCTGCTGTTTCATTGGTCTTTTCAATCACTTTGATATCATAGTCTCGTGCATCCAACCCTAGTGAGGCGTAGAAGCCGGAACGCTGAATATCGTTGAGGTACATTGTTGCAAACACTGACAGCAGGAAGAACCGACACCACAGCTTCGCTCTCCAATCGTTCAAAAACTGGGGTTGCGCTCGCATTACCGCATCGAAAAAGTCACCGTGGCGGTTTTCATCCTGACACCAGTTTTCAAAGAACCGGAAAATCGGATAAATCCGGTTTTCGGGATGTGCTTCCAAATGACGATAAATTGTGATGTAGCGCCAGTAGCCAATTTTCTCAGACAGATAGGTAGCGTAGAAGATAAACTTTGGCTTAAAGAAGGTGTATTTATGAGTCTTGGTCAAAAATCCCAAGTCTAGCGACAGGTTGAAGTCTGACAGCGCCTTATTCAGGAAACCTGCGTGACGTGCTTCATCCCGCGACATCAGGTTAAAGCCTTCCGCCAACAGTGGATTTTTGTCTTTCAATCTGCGTCCCAGTTCTTTGTATAGCAGGAAACCGGAGAATTCTGCTGTGCAGGAACGTTCTAGGAATTCGATAAATAATTTGCGAGTTTCCCCGTCGATGCTATCCCAGGATTGTTCAAATTCTGCATCTCTGACAAAGTGGTGACGGTTATAGTCAGCGCGAAACTCTTCCAGCAGCGCTTTAAGTTCTTCTTCATTCGGCGAGAGATCCATCTTCGCCATTTCATCAAAGTCGGTGGTATAGAACCTGGGTGTCAGCAAAGTTTCTTTTGCTGGTACTTTCACCCCTGGTCTTAATTCTTCAAAGCTGGGTTTTTTGAGGGAATCCACCATATTCTCTTTCTCTCTTGTTATAAATTTCTGTCGCTCTCACTCTTTGCCTGCGTTCCAGTCTACCAATCTCCAGGGTAGCGATCGCTCACCTGTTCGGTTAAGACTTGCTAAGCACTTTCAACTTTTGTCACATTTGCTGGGGGCTAGGGAGTGGGGACTAGGGACTGGGGACTAGGGACTGGGTAAGATTCTTCCCAATCCCCAATCCCCAATCCCCAATTCCCAATTCCCCAATTCCCAATTCCCAAAACAAAATATCTATCATTGAAACCAGGATACCTGAAGCAAAGCGGGAATTTTATGAACAATGTCTCCACTGCCTATTTTCTTTGGCTCGGCTGTTTATTTTCTCCGCCCATAGCGGGGCTGCATCGCCTTTACAATGGAAAAATCGGGACTGGTCTGCTGTGGCTGTTTACTTTTGGTTTATTTGGTGTCGGGCAGGTAGTGGATTTATTTTTGATTCCCCGAATGGTTGAGGAGCATAACGCCCTGTCTAAAGCCAAATTGGGGGTATCTGCCAATGGTGTGCCTTTGTCGCAGCCTGCGATCGCTCTCACCAAGCAAGAGCTAACCCGCGACGAAATGATGCTCAAACTTCTGAAAGCTGCTGCTGTTAGAGGGGGCAAACTTTCCGTCACCCAAGCAGTAATGGAAACTGGGCTTAACTTTACCCAGGTAGAAGCCACGTTGAAAGACATGGTTAAAAGTGGCTACGTTATGATTGACAATCATCCCGAAACAGGCATCGTTATTTACGAGTTCATCGAGTTGTAAAGGGGTTTATCCAATACTTGCAATACGCCCTACAGGTGTTACCTGGAGATAAAGCCGAAGGTAGAGACGTTGTATATAACGTCTCTACCTTCGTCAGGCATTTTCACTAATTTCTAGTCAGCCACTTTTGAGCATTCAACCGCTGCGTAACTCCAAACACCAGTAAATCTAGCGTTATTTTACGCTCATCACACAAAAAAGGCTCAATCGTGCTAGGTTTAGAACCTTCATAACAGGAAAAAGCTCTTTGTTTTTGGATGTCTTCTTCAGGGAAATAAACGTTAAATTGACGTTTACCGCCTTGCCAACTACCGTAGACTTGCCAGCAGTCAGAGACTTCTTGAAGCGATCGCTTTTCCAACTTCAACTCTAAATCTTGAACACCCGTTTTCTCAAGTGCTGTTTTTAAAGCTGGCAAGTAGTCTTGCTGGATAAATTCCATAAATGGCTTATCTTCAACCGCCGGAGCTTTTTCTTTTTTTGCTGCTGCGGGTTTTGCTGCTGGCTTGTCCCCATCTTTAGCGGCTTTAGCTGCTGGCTTGTCCTCTTTCGGTACTTGTGCAGTTTTTTTAGGATTTGCCTGCACTTGAGCCGAGTCATCTGGAGTTGATGCCGCTGTAGAAGATTTCTCGCCAGCAGCATTAGGGTTGACTTCTGGATTGGTGGATGCGGGGTCGGGGGCGTTTGCTGTAGGAATGTTGGTTGCTACATCCGAGTCGGTACTGGGAGCATTGTCCTCAGAAACATCGGGAGCTTGTTTATCAACAGTGCTAGGAGCTACCTCTCCAGCATCATTATGATTAATTTCTTCTGGCATTCTTCTACTCCAAGGCTTGACGGTTCCTTTATTGCCAATCCTAACTTGAATCAGCCTCCAGCCTGCGCTGCCACAATGCTTACTTCATCGCCTTCTTTGAGAGGCGTTTTGGCTCCTTCCAGAAAGCGGATGTCTTCGCTGTTAACGTAGAAGTTTACAAATCTGCGTACCTCCCCTTGTTCGTCGCAAAGACGCATTTTGATGCCAGGGAAGCTTTGCTCTAGGGATTCAAGCAATTCACTAATCGTACTGCCATTACCTTCGACAGCGGCTTGATTGTTTGTCAGCTTTTGTAGAGGGGTGGGAATTAAAACTTTGACGGACATAGTAATCAGTAATTGGTAATTGTCAATTTCTCGTTCCCAGCATCTGACTCGGAACGAAATAACGAGGCTCTACCTCGGTGCTAAGAAAATTAGACCAGCACTTGCTGCCAGTCGAGACGCTCCAGTGTACGCGATCGCTCCAAGGCACGCTCGAAACTATCCAACTTCGCCTCAATTGTCAGCGGTTCACCAATGTATCCTTGCACGGCTTCCTGAGTTTTCAACCCGTTGCCCGTGATATATACAACAGTGGTTTCCGAAGGATCAATCTTACCAGCTTCCACCAGCTTTTTCAGCACAGCCACAGTTGTGCCGCCAGCAGTTTCGGTGAATATGCCTTCAGTTTCAGCCAACAGCTTGATGCCGTCAACAATTTCCGCATCGTTGACTGATTCGATGCTCCCGTTTGTTTTCTTAGCTATTTCCAGCGCATAGATCCCATCAGCAGGGTTACCGATAGCGATAGATTTAGCAATTGTATTCGGCTTGACTGGGGTCACAAAGTCGCGTCCATCCCGATAAGCTTGGGCAATTGGGGAACAACCTTCTGCCTGTGCGCCACTGAAACGGACGCTCTTTTCGTCAACTAGGCCGACTTTGATAAATTCTTGGAAGCCTTTGTAGATTTTGGTGAACAGAGAGCCGGAGGCAAGAGGGGCGACGATATGATCCGGCAATTGCCAGCCTAGCTGTTCTGCAACTTCATAGCCGAGGGTTTTGGAACCTTCGGAGTAGTAGGGGCGCAAATTGATGTTGACAAATCCCCAGCCTTGCGTGTTGGCAACTTCGCAGCAGAGGCGGTTTACTTGGTCGTAGTTACCTTGAACTGCCATAACCGTAGGGCCGTAGATGAGCGTACCCAGGACTTTGCCAGCTTCGAGGTCAGCGGGGATGAAAACGCAGCAGTCTAGTCCGGCGTGGGCAGCGATCGCAGCTGTAGAATTAGCCAAATTTCCTGTACTGGCGCAGGACACCGTAGTGAAACCTAACTCCTGCGCTCTTGTTAAAGCCACCGACACCACCCGGTCTTTAAAACTCAGGGTGGGCATATTGACGGCATCGTTTTTTATATAAAGATTTTTAATACCCAGGCGACGTGCCAAGCGATTTGCTTTAACTAGCGGTGTCATGCCAGTTCCTACATCAATTGGTGTTTCGGTGACAACTGGCAAAAATGGACGATAGCGCCAAATTGAGTTCGGCCCTTTCTGAATACTTTCACGAGTAACGGTGCGGCGCAGCGCATCGTAGTCATAAGTTACTTCCAAAGGGCCAAAACAAAACTCACATACATGAGTTGCCTTGGGTTCGTACTCGGTGCCGCACTCTTTACACTTAAGAGCTTTAAAGGTTGCCGTTGTTGACTGGGTTGCCTGGGTCATGGGTATTTACACTCTACTGAACTTCCGTCATCAGTTCGGTTGATACTAGCACAGGTAAAAATACCCGTCAAATATATCCGACTATTTTAGTCGGGATTAATAAAATGCTAGTGGTCTTAACTATTCCTTAGGGGTAACAAGGTGTGTTGCTCTGGGGTGATGATAATCCAGAGGCTTTCTGGGTAAACGAACGAAAATTATTAGCAGCCTGAGAATAAATATTTTTTTGCCTTGGCAAATAATTCTTCACCGCGATCGCATCCCCAAAATAAAAAGCCCCCACAGGGGGGCGAAGTTTTGCGTAGCCGCACCTTCCGGCATTCGGCATTTTAATTAGTTGGGAAATTAGTAGGCGATCGCATCCCCAAAATAAAAAGCCCCCACAGGGGGGCAAAGTTGTGCGTAGCCGCGCCTTCTGGCATTCGGAATTTTAATTAGCACCAATTTCCGGCGCACGCAAAGACACCGTTTCCGTACTCTGTCGCTGTTGCGCCAAAGACGGTACAGAATCTCGCAATCTTGCCGTCAGCTGTATCGTTGTCGCATCATAAATCTGCGTCAACAACTTCGGATAAAAACCAATGCCAATAATTGGCACCAACAGACAAGCAATAATAAACACCTCTCGTGGTTCAGCATCGATCAAGGCTTCGTGTTCAACTAATTCCTTGTTCTCCGAACCGTAGAAAATTTCCCGCAGCATTGAGAGTAGGTATATTGGTGTCAAAATCACACCAACAGCCGCTAGGAAGACCACTATCACCTTAAAAGTCGGGTTATAAGCATCGCTGGTAGCAAAGCCGACAAACACCATCAATTCCGCCACAAAGCCGCTCATCCCAGGCAATGCCAAAGATGCCATCGAACAGGTAGTGAACATGGCGAAAATTTTCCGCATTTTCTGTCCGACACCGCCCATTTCATCCAGCATCAGCGTGTGAGTGCGATCGTAAGTCGCTCCCACCAGGAAGAATAAGCTCGCCCCAATTAAGCCGTGGGAAACCATTTGCAGTACTGCACCACTCAAACCTAAATCGGTGAATGAGGCAATCCCAATCAGCACAAATCCCATGTGAGAGATGGAGGAATAGGCGATTTTGCGCTTCAGGTTGCGCTGGGCAAAAGAGGTGAGAGCAGCGTAAATGATGTTAGTAACACCCAGAATCACCAACGCTGGCGCAAACAGCGCATGAGCGTCAGGGAGCATCTGGGCATTCATCCGAATCAGCGCGTAGCCGCCCATCTTCAGCAAAATTCCCGCCAGCAACATATGTACGGGCGCGGTAGCTTCGCCGTGGGCATCAGGAAGCCAGGTATGTAGAGGAATAATGGGCAGCTTAACGCCGTAGGCTATTAGGAATCCGGCGTAAATCCAGAGTTGGAAATTGAGGGCGTAATCTTTGGCAGCCAGCGCGCTCATATCGAACGTTACCGTATCGCCGTAGAACGCCATCGCCAGCGCTGCCACTAAAATGAACAGCGAAGCGCCTGCGGTGTAGAGGATAAACTTGGTTGCCGCGTAAAGACGCTTTTTACCGCCCCAGATTGCCAATAGCAGGTATACCGGAATCAGTTCCAGTTCCCACACTAGGAAAAACAACAGCATATCTTGGACAGCAAACACGGCAATTTGACCGCCGTACATTGCCAGAAGCAAAAAGTAAAACAGCTTCGGCTTAAAAGTTACAGGCCAAGCTGCCAAAGTTGCCAGCGTGGTAATGAAGCCAGTGAGCAACACCAGGGGCATTGACAAGCCATCTACGCCCACCGACCATTTTAAATCCAGCTGCGGCACCCAAGAATAACTCTCTACCAGTTGCAAACCGGGGTTAGAAAAATCGTACTGGGTATAGAAGGTGTATACTATGACCGCGAAATCAATCAGCCCGACAATCAGGGCATACCAACGCACTGTTTTGCCATCTTTATCCGGCACCAGAGGCACCAGCAGAGAGGCGGCGACGGGAAACAAAATGATGAAAGTCAGCCAAGGAAAGTTTGCATTCATTGGTAATTGCTAATTGCTATTTGCTAATTGGCAATTGGGGAAAGGGTGATTGGGGAAAGGGTATTGGGAATTGGCGAAAAGTCTTACCCAGTCCCTAGCCCCTAGTCCCCAGTCTCCAGTCCCTAGTCCCCATTCCCCAATATCAAGTGACACCAAAGACAATCACGCCTACCAGCACCGCAGCAAACACAATCAGCGCATAGAATTGGACGCGACCAGTTTCAAAGTATTTCAGACTTTCACCACTTAAGAGGGCAGCTAATCCCGTGAGGTTAACTGCACCATCGACAACTCGAAAGTCCACTTCCATGACTTGTCGTGCTATGCGGCGGCACCCCTGAACGAAAAGGTTGTCATAGATTTCGTCAAAGTACCACTTGTTGAGAGACAGCTTGTACAGGAAGGGGATTCTGGATGCGATCGCTGCCGGATCGATTTTGCCATGTAAGTACATCAGAGAAGCCAAAGTAATTCCGATCAAGGCAATTCCTACCGAATTACCACCCATGATCAGAAATTCCGTCAAGTTGAACTCGCTTGCTTTTTCCAAAACTTCCTCAACGGACTCGCTTGGCGCGTGAATGAACTCCTCAAAGTAGTTGTGGAATGGCGTTCCCACCAAACCAATTAGCGCCGAAGGCACCGCCAAAATTAGTAGTGGCAGCGTCATAGAAATTGGTGACTCGTGGGGATATTCGCTGTGGCTGTGGTCGTCGTGGCTATCATGTGCTTTAGCCTTCAACTCTCTGGTATCCATTGCCCCAGGTCCAAAATTAGGACTAAGGGTTGCGGACTCAGAACCCAGTTCTAAGCTAGATTTAGCGCCTGCTAGAAGTTGCTTGCGAATATCCATCTCATTGCCCCGGAATTCGCCCTCAAACGTCCGGAAGTACATCCGGAACATATAGAAAGCGGTCATCCCAGCCGTCAGCCAACCGATACCCCACAGCAACGGATTAGCGCCAAAGGCAGAACCCAAGATTTCATCTTTCGACCAGAAGCCAGCAAAAGGCGGAATCCCACTAATTGCCAAAGTTCCCACCAAAAACGTCATGGCGGTAATCGGCATATACTTTCGCAGTCCCCCCATCAGCCGCATATCCTGATTTAGGGCGGTATCATGACCCACGACATCTTCCATGCCGTGAATTACAGAACCAGAACCCAAAAACAACATCGCCTTAAAGTAGGCGTGAGTCATCAGGTGAAACAAACCAGCAGTGTATGCCCCTACTCCCATCGCCATCACCATGTAGCCCAGTTGGGACATAGTGGAATAAGCTAGACCTTTCTTGATATCGTTTTGGGTAATAGCGATTGTGGCACCTGTAAAGGCGGTAACGGCTCCCGTCCAGGCAATCACATCCATTGCCACTGGGATGCCTTCAAACACCGGATACATCCGGGCAATTAGGAAAACACCAGCCGCCACCATCGTTGCCGCGTGAATCAGCGCCGAGATGGGCGTAGGGCCTTCCATCGCGTCTGGTAGCCAAACGTGTAGGGGAACCTGGGCAGATTTGGCCACAGGCCCCATAAATACTAAAACTGCGAACAAGGCGGCAAGACCAGCGCTGAGGTAGCCAGATTCGACCAATGTTTGCAAGCGATCGCCCATCACGTCGAACTCAAAGCTGCCAGTTGCCCAGTAAAGCCCCAGCATACCCAACAGCAGACCAAAATCGCCAACGCGGTTGGTTACAAAAGCTTTTTGACAGGCATCAGCTGCCCCTTTGCGGTCATACCAGAACCCGATCAGTAGGTACGAACACATACCGACCAGTTCCCAGAAAATATAAACCTGTACCAGGTTTGGGCTGACCACTAGACCCAACATTGAAGAGCTAAATAGGCTCAGGTAGGCGTAAAATCGCACATACCCCGGATCGTGAGCCATGTAGCCATCGGTGTAAATCATCACCAGGAAGGCTACTGTCGTCACGATGACCAGCATCAAGGCTGTTAAGTGGTCAATCGTGTAGCCCATATTCAGGTGAAAATTTCCTGCTGCTGCCCATTCTAGGGCGTGCGTGTAGGGCGGATGTCCGTGAAATTGACTCCAAAGCAAAGCTAAGGAGTAACCCATCGCCGCCCCCAGCAGGGAAACTATAACTACGGCGTTTAACTGCCGCAGACGGTTAGTAAATTGGTTAATCGAGATTAGTCCCAGACCGACCAGCATCGCCCCAGCTAGTGGCAGCACCGGGATGATCCAGGCATACTGATAGAGTGGTTCCATCACTAACGCCTACTTTATATTTCTTCACTAATTTGGCAAGACCGTTTACATTGTGACATATACAGTCCTCTAAAGTATTTATAACTAACCGTTTGGGAAGCGACAAAGCAATAGAAAAAAATGAACCCATCGGTAGAGATAACCAATGGGTTCATTTTTGGGGGATTGGGGATTGGGGATTAGAAATTGGGAAAAAGTTTTACCCAGTCCCTAGTCCCCAGTCCCCAGTCTCCTTTTTAGGCCGAATTCGGCAGACAGCTAACCATAATTTTCTCCAGCCCTAGCCGTAAATCATCCCGTCCTTGGAAGCCATCGATGCGGTGAACCGCTTTGCCACCTTCAAACAAGATTAGCGTTGGCAGAGTTTTCAGGCGATAAGTATTCGCCAGCTTCAAATTTTGATCGGCGTTAATTCCAACCAATTTAACTTGTCCCCCCCATTCCGCTTGAAATCGCGTCAGGAGAGGGTTGATCAACCGGCACACTCCACACCAAGGTGCCGAAAAATGAACTAAAACAGGGGTCGAAGATTCTAAAACTTCTTGTGTAAACGTTCGTTCGCTTACAGAAAGCACCATGATCCCTCTAGATTTTATAGTTTTTTACTATTAATAGCCTGCGTTATTAGGTTGTGGGTTATAGGAAACTTGGTTAATGATTGAGTAAAATTACTTACTCGATATCACCTGTTACCTGTTAATTATTCCTAATTGCATATGGCTATTTGGGATCATGCTACATCCAATTGGGATCGCGTGACGCTTTTTGATCACTAAACTACCAATTGAGTTTTGCTGTTGATCCAATCAACAAGGGGTGCGCCCACCACAGCAGCAGGATGAAACCGACGACTCCCGCATAGGAGGGACGGAGAAATTCTTGCAAATTAAGGGTTTGACGACCTTGCAGAAGCGCCAAGAAGGGGATGACGGAGGTACGAGATTTGGCAGCAACAAAGGCTTCTCCATAGCGAGCTAAAAGACGGCGATCGCCATGCCATACTGCGAATAAATGGTGTAGCACTAATCCTACTGATGTCAATAGGGTGAAGCTGGTGCCAATCCAAAGCGTGTGGGCAATACACCAAATTACCTGTCCTACCATTTGGGGGTGCCTGGTGATGCGGATAATCCCAGTTTCGTACAGATGGACTTGGGGCTTTTCAATGGCGGCGATTTCCAGCAAATTGAAGGTGGCGGGATAGAGAAACAAAAACGAGATGGCTGAGAGTACCCATACCAGGGTTTGCACGCCTGATACACCTTGAACTTGCCACAGTTGGACACCATCATAGCGATGATTGAAAAAGTAAATTATCAACACCACCGCCAAGGGAAGACTGACGAGGGCAAACAGGATGCGGTAGAGTCGGGGGCCGATTCGTTTTTCGCCCCACGGTCTTAGCGCCGCTAACCCACTGTGAGCGATCGCAAACCCTAAAAGTAGCGCCAGCATTACCCAGTGGCTAGGAGTAAGAACCTCAAATAACATAAACTTCGATTACACAATAGGGACTTTTGGACTGGGTAATGGCGAAAAAGGTAATAGGTTTATATAGGTAGGTGCCAATTTTATTTTTCGCCATTACCGATTACCCATTCTCTGAGCAAAAACCATACCCCCAAATATTAAGCGCGGGACTTGATCTCGTGTTGTGTTACTGTCGATGACTGAGAGGCTTGACAAGGTCGTGGGCAATAAATCACGCTCAAAGGAAGCGCGATCTCCAAAATTGTTAGTTGCCTCAGTCGCTCCTTCCCCTGTTTCGGGTAAAGCCTGTATGTCTGACCTTCCTTTCACTTTAGACCAACTCCGCATTCTTAAAGCGATCGCCGCTGAGGGGAGCTTCAAGCGTGCCGCCGATAGTCTGTATGTCTCGCAACCGGCTGTCAGCCTCCAAGTGCAAAACTTAGAGCGACAGTTAGATGTGCCGTTGTTCGACCGAGGTGGACGCCGCGCCCAGCTAACGGAAGCAGGGCATCTCCTCCTCAGCTATGGGGAAAAAATCCTGACACTTTGCCAGGAAACTTGCCGTGCAATTGAAGATTTGCAAAATCTCCAAGGCGGTACGCTGATTATCGGTGCTTCTCAGACGACAGGAACGTATTTGTTGCCCCGGATGATTGGGATGTTTCGGCAACAATATCCGGATGTAGCAGTGCAATTACACGTTCACTCGACGCGCCGCACTGCTTGGAGTGTCGCTAATGGGCAAGTTGACCTGGCAATTATCGGCGGAGAAGTTCCTTCTGAGCTACATGACTCCTTAGATATTATTCCCTACGCCGAAGATGAGTTGGCGCTGATCTTGCCAGTGTTTCATCCCTTCGCCAAACTGGAAACCATCCACAGAGAAGATTTGTATAAATTGCAGTTTATTGCCTTGGACTCTCAATCAACCATTCGTAAGGTGATTGACCAAGTGCTAACACGCAGCGACATTGATACTCGCCGCCTCAAAATCGAGATGGAACTAAACTCGATTGAAGCGATAAAAAATGCTGTGCAAGCAGGATTAGGAGCAGCTTTTGTTTCAGTTTCGGCGATAGAAAAAGAGTTGCAGATGGGCGTTCTCCACAGGGCTCACATTGACGATGTAGTGGTGAAACGGACGCTGTGGGTGATTGTTAACCCGAATCGTTACCGCTCTAAGGCAGCAGAAGCTTTTACTAAAGAAATTTTGCCAGAATTTGCCTCACCTGGATGGGGAAAGGTGCTGGAGGAGTCATCTGTCCTTGAAGCAGATGCTTTTAAAGCAGCTGCTCCTAACCCAGCAGGAAGTTAAGCTTAGGTTAGTCATTAGCCCTTAGTCCTTAGTTTATGACCAATGGCTAATGACTAACGGCGAAGGACTAATGACTCATGACTCATGGAAATTTATTGCACCCGTCCAGGCTGCCCCCGACCCCAAAACTTTTTTTCCGAACTCGATAACAACACTATTCTCAAGACGGTGCAACAAAAGTATTGCACTACTTGTGGAATGCCCCTAATTTTAGATGGGCGCTATGTGCCAACGAAGCTGTTGGGGCGTGGGGGATTTGGGGCGGCGTTTCTCGCACGCGATCGCCGTACTCCTGGTATGCGCTACTGCGTGGTAAAACAGTTTCAGCCTGTGGGCGACTTAAACCCGGAACAGCTACAAATCGCACAAAATTTATTTGAACGGGAAGGAGAAGTTTTAGAAGACTTGGGCAGACACCAGCAAATTCCAGACTTGTTTGCTTTCTTTGAAATAATACTGCCCAGTATGCAAACAGGAAAACAAGATCAGTTTTTCTATCTGGTACAGGAATTTATTGATGGACAAAACTTGGAGGAGGAACTAGCGACTAAGGGACAGTTCTCGCAAGCAGAGGTGTTGCAACTGTTGCAGGAAATCCTCCCGGTGCTGAAGTTTGTCCATGACAATAACTCGATCCACCGAGATATTAAGCTTTCTAACATCATGCGTCGTCAAGACGGTTTGATTTATCTGTTAGATTTTGGTGCCGTCAAGCAGGTGACGAAGGGAACGTCTGGTGGATCGTCAACTGGGATTTATTCGATGGGATTCGCGCCACCAGAGCAAATGAGTAGGGGACCAATCTACCCCTCAACAGATTTGTATGCTTTGGCTGTGACTTGCATTACCTTGCTGACTGGCAAACAGCCAAACGAGCTATTTGATACTTTCAACAACCAGTGGAACTGGAGAAGTCAGGCAAAAGTAAGCGATCGCTTTGCCCAAATCCTCGACCGAATGCTATTGCCTGCACCCAATCACCGCTTTCAGTCCGCCCAGGAAGTTCTCAATGCCATCAATGCCATCAACCAAACAACGCCACCGCCACGACCAGTAGCACCCACTCAGGTTCCTTCGACCCGTCCAGTAGCGCCAGCAGCGCCTATTAGCCTCCCAACACCTGCACCGACTCAACCGCCAGCCCCCGTCCCACTTGCCTCTAAACCGAGATTTTCCCTAATAGATATCTTGGCAGGGGCAGCTTTCACTGGGTTTGAGGGTGGCTTACTGTTGATAGCCTTGAGCAGTCTTTTGCCATCACCAGGGATTAGCATTGGATTATTGGGGATGGTTATCGGAGGCCTGATTTTTGCCCAATATCGCCGCATAATTGAAGGCAAGGATTTGCCAATTATCGCTGGCATTACCCTGCTACTTGTGATGTTCCTCCCCGGCGTGAAAACGTTGATTGCCAGCTTGATACCTGGAAATCCTGCGATCGCGGGTGTATTATTTGTGGCGATTGTAGCTGCGGCGGGGGCGATCGCAATTACAGCTCTGTTTCGCCTCATCTACAAATTGCTTTCTAGTATGTTTTAAATCTCTTGTATAATTGACCGCTTTATGTCTCACAAAAATGAAACTGCGGTTCTAGTAACATCTTTATTTCTCACTGCTATCTTCATAGCGGCTGTTGCTTGGTGGGTTACAAAACCGCAAGACAAAACTGCGGTTGTACAAAACCCAAATGGCTCTTTGGTAGATACAACCGCAGAAAATCCGCTCAACTCTATCAGTTTTGGGGAAAAAATTTTAGTGCCAGAGGAGGTTAGAGGTGGGAGTCCGGCCTTCAAAACTTTAAAACAAGCGGGAGTAAATGACATTGCAGCCGGAAAATATAATGAAGCAGTTTCCCAACTATCAGCAGCACTAAGGGAAAACCGTAACGCTCCCGAAACGTTAATTTATTTAAACAATACCCGAATTAATCTTAATCAGCAAAAGTCTTACACGATTGCCGTAGCCGTACCGATTGGCAGTGACCCCAATGGTTCTTTAGAGGTCTTGCGCGGAGTGGCTCTTGCCCAAAATGAAATTAATCAGGCTGGGGGAATTAACGGGGTACTGCTGAAAGTAGCGATCGCCAACGACAATAATCAAGAAGAACAAGCAAAAAAAATTGCCAGCGCCTTAGTTGACAATAAAGACGTTTTAGGAGTTGTCGGTCATTGGGCAAGTCAAGTTACTTTAGCAGTGGCTCCCATCTACGACTCTAAACTTGTTGCGATTTCCCCTATCAGTACCGCCGTTAGTCTTTCCGGCAAAAGTCCCTATATTTTTCGCACCGTCCCCAGCGATTATATGGCGGCTAGGGCATTAGCGGATTATATGCTTACCAAATTGCAACGAAGAAAGGTAGCTGTTTTCTTTAATTCCAAAAGTACCTATAGTCAGTCCCTCAAGTCTGAGTTTGTCACGGCTGTGGGACTGGCAGGCGGACAGGTGAAAAATGAGTATGACCTATCTGATTCTGCTTTTAGTGCTGCTCGGAGCGTAGAACAGGCAATTGAGCAAGGGGCAGAGGTGCTAATGTTAGCCTCAAACACGGGTGAACTAGACAAGGCACTTCAGGTAGTTCAGGTAAACCGGAAGCGGTTAAGTATGCTGGCAGGAGATGATGTTTACGCGATCAAAACTTTGGAAATTGGTGCAGATGCGGCACTAGGAATGGTGGTGGCTGTTCCCTGGGACATTGACGGCGACCCAACTTCAGCCTTTCCCCGCCAAGCCAGAGAGCTTTTTGGATCTGATGTGAACTGGCGTACCGCCCTCGCCTATGATGCTGTAAAGGCTTTGATTGCGGCGATCCAGCGCAACCCCACCCGAACCGGGGTGCAACAAGCGCTCGCATCACCAGACTTTGCGACAAAGGGAGCCTCTGGCACAATTGGTTTTTTGCCGTCGGGCGATCGCAATGGGACAATTCAACTGGTGAAAATCGTTGCCGATAAGCGCTCACCAACTACCTATGACTTTGTACCAGTACCTCGATGATAGAGCAACAAAGATTAAACTAAGGTTGCAACAGCCCTAAACTAAAATCTGCCCATGTCGCAGAAAAACGAAACGACAGTTCTAGTCTTAGCTCTCCTGATAACGGCTGGGTTGTTAGGCGGCGGGTTCTGGTGGTTGACCAATCGGTCGGGTGTAAATTTGGGTGGTAAGCGCATTAATCCAACCAACCAATCTGCACAATCTACAGTTGAAACTTTTGCTCAGGTTCAAGACGTTCCATCGGGACTATTTAGTTACGGTGGTAGCACGACTTGGGCCCCAATTCGTAAAGAAGTAGACCGGGGAATCCAAACTGTTTGGCCTAAATTTGTCCTGCGCTACACCGATCCTACCAGTGGTGCGCCTGGATCTGGTGCTGGCATCAAAATGCTCTTAAATAATCAGCTCGCCTTTGCACAATCTTCGAGATCAATTAAAGATGAAGAATATCAGCAGGCACAACAACGGGGTTTTATTCTCAAAGAAATACCAGTAGCGATTGATGGAATTGCGATCGCAGTGAATCCAAATCTCAACATCCCCGGTCTTACCATCGCCCAACTCAAAGACATTTACACAGGCAAAATAACCAACTGGCAAGAAGTCGGTGGTTCCAATCTTTCCATTAAACCTTACTCTCGTCGCATTGAAGAAGGAGGCACAATCGAATTCTTTGCAGAAAACGTCTTACAAGGACAGAACTTTGGTACCAACGTTCAGTTTATCGGCACGACAACCGAAGCCTTGAGAGAAGTAGCAACTAATCCAGGCAGCATCTACTACGCCTCAGCGCCGGAAGTAGTCGGTCAGTGTACCGTTAAACCCCTGCCGCTTGGTCGGACACCCGATCAACTGGTTCCTCCTTATCAAGAGCCTTTCGTACCCCTTGAACAATGCCCAACTCAGCGCAACGGCTTAAACTCCAGTGCCTTTCAAAGCGGTAAATACCCAATTACTCGCAATTTATTTGTCATTGTTAAACTAAATGGTCAAGCAGACCAACAGGCAGGAGAAGCATACGCCAATTTATTGCTTACACAGCAAGGTCAACAACTGCTGGAAGAAGCTGGATTTGTCAGAATCCGCTAACGCAGATTTTGAACTTGAGGATATCAATACAAAGCACCATACGCCAATAGTTAATTTAAAAATCAGCTCATGTCTCAGAAAAACGAAACACCTGTTCTGATATTGGCTCTTTTGATTACCGCTGCATTATTAGGCGGCGGCTTCTGGTGGTTTACCAAACGTTCTGCCGTTGACGTGGGTAACTTGTCCAAACCCACCCCATCGGGAAGTCAACCCGCGCCACCCGATAATTCTGCCTCCAGTCCCCCAGTCAATCAAACTAATCAAACAGCACAATCGGCGGGTGAAGGCTTTGCCCAAGTGCAGAATGTCCCCACCGGGCTATTTAGCTATGGTGGTAGCACCTCGTTTGCACCGATTCGCCTTTCAGTAGACTCAGCTATACAAGCAGCTCGACCTGAGTTTAAATTGCGCTATGTTAATCCAACCAGCGGTTCCGCCGGATCTGGTACGGGCATCAAGATGTTAATAGATGGGAAACTTGATTTTGCCCAATCCTCCCGACCAATTCTTCCACAGGAATATCAACAAGCACAGCAACGCGGTTTTGGACTGAAAGAATTTGCCATTGCCATTGATGGATTAGCAGTAGCTGTTAACCCAAATCTCGATATTCCAGGTTTGACCTTAGACCAGTTGAAATCTATCTACACTGGCAAGATTACCAACTGGCAAGAAGTGGGCGGCCCGAATATGGCAATAAAACCCTATACCCGCCCAAACGAGGGCGGCACAGTGGAACTATTTATCGAAGAAGTTTTAGGCAATGAAAAGTTTGGTACAAATGTTGAGTTTGTCCCTGACACTACTACCGCACTACGAAAACTCGCTGCTAACACTGGCGGAATTTATTTTGCTTCTGCGCCAGAGGTAGTGCCGCAGTGTAGCATTAAACCTTTGCCACTGGGCAGTAAAGCGGGTGAATTTGTGACACCCTATCAAGAGCCTTTGGTGTCTCCTCAAGAGTGTCCCCCCAAACGCAATCAGCTCAATATTGCGGCTTTCCAAAACGGGCAATACCCGATTACTCGAAAGCTGTTTGTGGTAGTTAAACAGAATGGTCAACGAGAGCAACAAGCAGGGGAAGCTTATTCTAACTTTTTACAGACACAGAAGGGTCAGGAGTTGGTTAGCGACATGGGCTTTGTCCGCATCCGCTAAATAATAGCTATTAGCTATTATTTATAATTCGTCATAGCCCAACAACTAAAGGCTAGGAGCTAGAACTAGCGAATAGCTGTTAAGTAGAGTCACTTAATTAGTTGTAGGATGGGCAGAGCGATCACGAAACCCATCAAACCTTTACTAATGTTTGATTTCCTGCCTCCAATGCCACGCATCAAAAAGACTGGAAACAAAGCAGCACGGGCGTGGACTCCCCAACCTACACGATGATATCGGTTAGTTTGGTTCTCCAACTTAGCTATTAGCTAGTTGTTATTATTGGAACCCAAAGTAGATATCGGTAAACACAGCAAATTATCTCCTTGTGTTCGGATTAATCCCTTTTGGCGTAACTTGCCCATTAACCGAGTCACGGTTACGCGCGTGGAACCAATAGCACTGCCAATTTGGGCATGAGTCAGAGGAAATGGCAGACAGTAACCGTTTTCATATGGTTCGCCGAATTCTTCAATTAACAGGGTCAAAAATCCCAAAAGTCGGTCAATTGTCCGCCTTTGTCCCAGGGTACTCAGCCACAGCAGCTTGCGCTGATGCTGATAGCGAAAGGCATCAAATACCTCTCGGCGAAAATGCGGCCAGTTGTCCAGGTCATGCCAGTACATCCACACCACAGAAGTTTGATCGACGTGGGCGTAAGCCTGGAGTGTAAATGGTGACTGCGCCACAATTTCAAATGGCTGTCCGGCACCAACAAAGCCTAAAAAAGCTTCTTCTGGACTCAAACGCATGGCTTTAGCAGCAGAACTACTGGTGGTAGCAGTAATTTGAGCTGTACCTACCAAGCGGATAGCACCCCTCTGCACTAGATACAACAGTCCTGGTCTGGCCGGAATCCGTTCGTCTTTGGTGAAAGTTCGATAACGATAATGTTCCTGCGCCCAGTCAAGAATTCTTTGCCAGGTTAAAAAGGGGCGAGATACCTCTGATGTGGAGGATGGTGAATGCATATAACGCAGCGATAATCTTTTATAGATTCTACCAAGATTTCAATGTAGCAAAAAATACTTGCTGCGGCTTCAGCTCAAATTAGAAATTTTTCTCAAATAACTCTTCCATTAGATAGACGTAAAAACGATACTGATAATTAGGTTACGCCATTACAAACCTTCGAGGATCAAGGTGAGTTTATCAAACATTGGTTGCGCTAGTCTTCAGCATCTGTTGATTATTCAGCTACAGGCAGCTATCGGTTTGTACAGAGAAAGAGAAACTTTGTATACACAAGCACAACAATTGTCTACAGGCGAGGAAAATTTGCCTTTGATTGTTGGGTTGATCGCTGGGGAGGCAATTCCTTTAAAGCGATTTTGGCAAAGTACGGGCATTCTATACAGGTCGAGCGTAGCGCTGAAACTTGCACCCCTGTGGAACCTGCCAGCTCTGGAAATTGCCGCTGGCTTGGCTAGATATCTCTGTGCTACTGCCGATACAAATCAGGAAAATATAACTTTACAAAGTTTTACAATTCAAGTTACTCCTCCCGGTTTAATGGAATTCCAACTAACCGATCCGGGGATGGCACTTTGGTTGCAGTTCTTGGTGAACTCAGAGTTTGGACAATTCCCAATTCCCAATTCCCAATTCCCAATTCCCAATTCCCAATCCTTATCAAGTTTCCCTATACAGTACGCCCATGCTCGTTGCTGCTCTCTGCTGCGCTTAGGAGAGCGGGAAGGTTTAATCCGGCTAGGTGTTCCGGCTCTGAGGATAGTCGAGCCAGAGGTGATTCCTTGGCTGAATCAAGATTCCATCCGCTTAGTTGATCCAGCAGAACGCTCTTTGATTTTTCAGGTACTGGGGTTGTTAGATGAATTGGACGGATGGGGTCAACCCGACTGGGTGAAACTGGCGATCGCTTTGAGTCAAACTTGGGAAAGCTTCTACCGTGAGTGTCGCATTTTTGGTGAAGTGAAGACCCAGACACCGCATCTGGCTCAAGCCAGATTAGGTTTAGTGGCGGCTACTCGCTCCATTTTGCGATCGCTGTTGCAAAATCGGTTATTCATCCTAGCACCTACAGAACTTTGATCGGAAAAAAGTATACCTAAAGGTAGAAAATTTGCTCAAGGGGAGTGACAAATTAAATTAAGTCGAATAATATTGCTCTTGTGTGAGGAGCGAACCAGATAGGGGAACCGAGACGAAACACGGCCAGTCGTCGGTTCCCTTTCTGATTTGTAGTGTAAGAATTAAAAATAAAGCAATTGAAGGGTTGGATGACATAGATAGTAGGAGCATAGCAATGCCATGCCCCTACCGAAGGTACGAACCGCAATATATTCCACCCAACTGAGAAACGCTATAAAAATTGAAGAGAATTTAAAGGGATGGGCGGGCAAGATGCCCACCAGACCAGAATCGAAAGATATTTTTAAAGTAGGAATTTTTCAATTGCGGTAGCAGCACCGTCTTGCTCAACACTGGGAGCTACCCAAGTAGCGATCGCTTGAACGTCTGCGGGTGCATTACCCATTGCTACAGCAATTCCAGCGTATTCCAGCATCTCGAAATCATTAAAATTATCCCCAATAGCCATCACATTACTGGCTTCCAGTCCCAGTATCTCTTCAGCTAAGTAGCGCACTGCTGTTCCTTTATTAACGCTGGGGTGAGTTGCTTCAAAGAAAGTCGCCACCGATGTAGTCAAGTACAGTTCAGCCGGGGTGTAACGCGATCGCAACGTACCCAGCAGGTTGTCAATTACGGCAGTATCCTCACACAGAGCCAAAACTTTTGTCGGTTCAGTATTTAAAACGTTACGCAGGTCGCCTACAGCGATAGGCTGGATACCAGAACGCTCTGAGTAAGCTTGTGTCGCTGGCGTAATTTCCCGGACATAAAGCTGGTCGTTGATATAGAAGTGGATAGAAAGTAGCGATCGCAACGCTGGTTCCTCAAAGTAATCCAACAACTGCAACACTAATGGTTTAGAGACAGGGCAATGCCTGAGAACTTGGTTTTGTGCAGGATCTTGAATCCATGCCCCCTGATACGCCATCACAGGCAGCGTCGAGCCGACTTGCTGATGGAAGCGCAAAGCAGAACGATACATCCTCCCGGTTGCGATCGCTATCTGAATGCCCTTCGCCTGGGCAGCACGAATCGCCTGGAGTACAGGTTCCCGGATATCGTTGGATACACCAGCAATGGTGCCATCGATGTCTAGCACCAGTAATCGAATAGCATCACTTACACGGGGCAAGCTTCCCGCACTTACCTGGTTAGCAGAAGAAGGTTTTGGCATAAGTTGTTAATTATTCCTTGTTCGTTGTTAGAGTAACCAAACCTCTGAAAACTAACAACTAAAAACTCCTTAAAGGCCATGACCGAGGCAAAAAATCGCTTTCGTGCCAGTCGTCGGGTTTTATATGTCACCCTTTGGCTTACATTGTTCATTTTGTCAGTCAAAGTTTCAGCCGCATGGGTGACGCAAAGTCTCAGTCTCTTAGCAGAGTCGCTGCATACCCTGATTACCAGCTTCAGTACCCTACTGAGTTTGCTCGCCGTTGCTGCACCTAACCGTCTGGCAGGGCGCGAAATCTATGGTCATAGCAAACTGGAAAGCTCAGCAACACTAATACTGGTGGCATTTTTGGGCTTTGCCTGTACAAATTTATTGGGGATGTCCGCCCAGCAACTAATAGCTGTCACTAATGCAGCCGATCTACCATTTCCCACCCAGGTAAGTCTACCCCTGATTCAAATCCTATCCGCACTTGCAGGAGTTACTATCCTCTTGGCTTTCTTAAACATCCACCAAGCCAAAGTGTTGAATAGCCCTACCCTACGTTTCAATGCTAACCAGCTGCTCAAGGATGTGTTGCTGACACTCGTCGTGGTGCTGTGTTTAGTAGGAGTTTTGTGGGGTGTGTTCTGGCTGGATTTACTGCTGGCAGTTTTATTGGTAATCCAGACAGTGAGAAGTTGTTGGTACGTGGTGAATTGGCAGTTACCACTGATGGTGCAACAAAGCGCGATCGCTCCTGAAGTTCTGGCTCAAATTGCCCGTCAGGTTGGCGGTGTCACCCACTGCTACCACATTGAGTCGCGGGGAATTGTGGGGCGTTTAGTATTTGTACAGATGCACCTGATTCTGCATCCAGAGTTTGTGGAAGTTGCGTCCCAGATTGCCGAACGCATCGAATTGGCGATTAGAGAACGCTACGGCCCCATTCAAGCCATCTTCTACATTGATGACTATCTGCGAGAGCCTCCCGGCACCAGTCTGCCAAATCAGCCCTCACAGGTCAATGGTAGAAGCGATCGCCACGATGAGACACACAGCCAAAATTAATTGAGCATAAGTTCAACTAAAAAACCGAATTATTACTGATTCGCGTCAGGACTGCATTGCTGCGCTTATCGCGTAGCAAGCTCTGCCTCGTGCATATCGCCAATTTCTGCTTGCGTTTTCAGCTCAGCAGAAGCAATTATTCTAGTCTCGATAACACCGATTTCTGGTCTTTAACACTTGTTGAACAAAAAGTATTATCCGCAAAAACTCTTACAAGTTCTCAGCAAATTTACTGATATTTCTCAGATAAGAACTCTTTTTTCAGAAGACCGCCTCCTGCTAAAAAATAAATATGAATTACTTTTAATGTAGTCAGCGAAATTACCGATAGTTTTTAAATGGCGTCTTTTTTAAAACTGAGGAAAATACTGCTGGAAAAATCAACGATAATCAGTAAATTAGTAAGTAGATTCGGGCTTTGCGTAAATGTCGAAAGAGTGTGAAGAGTTAAACAAGACTTGCAAAACTTGTAGACATTCAACTGCAAACTCAGATATGAATAGAGAAGAAAAGCAAATCACTTCAACATCGGTTGTCTGAAAGAAATAACTAAATTTTTTTTAGGTTATATGCCGATTAAATGAGGTGAAGTCGTTCATCGCCTTGGTAGAGGTACTTAAATGAAAACCAAACTTACTACACTGCTTGCCGCTGCTGCTGCCCTGACCGGCGTCATCTCTGCAACTGCTCCGGCATCCGCTCAAATTAACTGGGGTCCTAATTCTTTTGATAGCGCGCCGACAAAGAATACATTGAGTCAATCTTCTGATGCTTTTAACATTCAAAAGATTTTGAATGGATTAAACACTCAGCTCAACAAGACTCAAGAGAAAAACGCATTCCCTGACTTAAGCCTTTTAGGAGGTAAATCGTTTGATCTGAGCAAGCTAACGGTGAAAAACAACACTGATATTCGCGCTTACTTTGTCAATGAAGGCGCGGATTATAATAATCAGTTGGGTTATCAAGCGCTTGACGCTAACGGCAACGTTGCCAAAGAAGGGCTGGCTTTTTGGGAACTCAACAGCACGGATAGCATTAGAGAAAACGACATTAGTTATACTAATCTCAAGCAAGGAGACTGGGTAAGCTTAGGCAGCTTCACCAAAGGTACGACTCTGAATTTCCAGTTGAATGCCAATAGCTTATACGGCACAGAAAACTCATACGGCATCTACAATTCTGTTTCTAGTGCTGCTAACCCAGATGGACTACAGCACGCCAGAGGCTATATGTTTGACTCTCGTTACCTAGTAGTTGGTTTCGAGGATTTGTATGGAGATGGCAGCTGGACTGGCGTAACTCCAGCATCTGACCGCGACTTCAACGACACTGTGTTCATCGTCGATTTGGGTGAAGGCGGTTTTGCAAGCGTACCTGAGCCTTCTGCGACCTTAGCGCTAGCGGGAATGAGCCTTGTTGGTATGTTTGGGGTGCGTCGCCGCCGCAACAGCCAAATCAATGGGTAATCTGCTGACACATCACTGATGTTTATCTAAGTTTGATTAGTCAACACCCATTTTTTCTAGCCTGCTGTTGCGGGCTTTTTCCATTAGGGATAATTTGCACATCAGAAAGCTGCTACACTTACAACCCCCTCAATCCTCCGCTGCATGGAGATATTGAGGGGGTTGTAAGTGTAGCAGATACCAAGCTAATTGTATTACCCGTTTAACACTTATTACTGTCCTTGACTACAGCAGTAATGTAGAGAGTGGTTGAGGGACGAAACCCAATTTTAGCAAAGGTTTGATGGGTAACGCTTAGCCGCTCTACCCATCCTACAAATAATTAAGCCCCTCTACTTATCAACCCAGGCGAGACAGTTTTTTAATTGGCATTGGAGACTTTCGTAGGTTGAATTACACAAAAAATGAGATACCGCTCCTGAGGATTACTGAGAAACATCAGCGCGTACCTATATCAACCACAAATTTAAAATATTTTTAAAGATCAACGCTCTGTAATATTACTACTAAGAGTGACTGTTATCCCAAGGCTTGATGATATTAAGCAGTCTTTATATGTAACAAATACTGATTCAAAGTGCTTGAAGTAAAAATCGGTATTCTCTTCGCTAACAATGCCGATAAGAACTTAGTAAAATCAAGCAGTGTGATGAAGAAATAAACAAGGTTTGCCAAAACTGTAGACAAAAAAGCATTAAATCGAATATCAATGATTTAGTAACGCAAAAGCACTTCCAAATCAATCGGTAACTTTAGGTAAATTCAGCTAGTTTATTTTGGGTGTATCAGCTAGGTCAAAGATATAAAATGTTCACCGCTTCTACAAGTAATCAAATGAAAACTCAATTCTTCGCTGGTCTGTTCGCTGCTGCTACTACCCTGACTGTTGCAATTTCCCATACTGCGCCTGCAACTGCTTACGATATTAAAGGTAGAGATCAAGCCCCAGCTAATTTCAACATCCAAGAATTCAAGGATTTCGTCGGGAAAGAAGCTAGATACTTATCACCTGAAACCATAGGGGCGCACAGGTTAGATATTACGAAGATAAAGATGAACTTCGACCATGATGTTAAGGTTTACTTTATCGGTGAAACGGCTGGGGCATATCGCAATCAATTAAATTTCACAGCTACTAACGGCTCACAAGTCACAGGTGGGAAAATTTTTGGCGATACTTCCTGTAAACCTGGGCAAGATATTGCTAACTTTGGTGAGTTCTGCGCGAACCCGAATAACCCGTTGGCAAACAAAGCTAAGGAAGATCAGCCTTTGAATGTAGGGGACTTTGCAGAACTTGGCAAATTTAAAGCTGGTACTGAGTTTGACTTCCAATTAGTATCCAATGGCATTAACGGCGGAATCTGGAATAATGGCGTACAAGGAATCTTTGGTCTAAATGATGCTACCAACCCAGATAAATTGCAGCACGTTATGGCGTATTACTACAAAGATTTCCTGGTGCTGGGTTACGAAGATTTATGGGGTGGTGGAGACAAAGATTACAACGATACAGTTTTCGCCATCGATTTTGGTAAAAACAACGCTCGTGAAGTAGCTGGGATCAGCGTACCTGAGCCTTCGGCAACTGTGGCACTCATAGGTGCAGCAGCAGTAGGTATATTTGCCAGCCGTCGCAGTCGCCCCAAGCAAGTTGATTAATTGGTTGTTGAAGCGTTCCTGAAGGACTTATAGTCAAAAAACCGTTGAATATACCACTCAACGGCTTTTTGCTGTGAATTATGAATCTGAACCATAGAAAAACCCGAATCAGTTTGCAAGCGGCTAGATAAAATAAGGCTATGTCTCAATCCACCTCTGCCTCATCCCAAAACCGACCTCTACTCATCCTAGTAGATGGTCACTCTTTAGCCTTCCGCTCCTACTTTGCGTTTGCCAAAAGTCGGGATGGGGGCTTAAAAACAAAAACAGGTGTTCCTACGAGTGTCTGCTTTGGCTTCCTCAAGTCCTTGCTGGAGGTGATAGCATCTCAGCATCCGCAAGCGATCGCGATCGCATTTGACCTCGGCTTACCCACTTTCCGCCACGAAGCCGACGACACATACAAAGCCGACCGAGCCGAGACACCAGAAGATTTTATCACTGACCTAAAAAATCTTCACGAACTTTTGGATGCCTTGAATCTACCAATTCTCACCTCTCCTGGTTATGAGGCAGATGATGTCTTGGGAACTTTGGCAGTTCAGGCAAGTGCTGCGGGTTACAGTGTCAAAATCGTTACAGGTGATAGAGATTTATTTCAACTGGTTGACACGGCAAAGGAAATTAACGTTTTATATCTCGGTCAAACCTTCTGGCAACGCACCAGCACCGCAGGGCCAGTAGAATTTGGCCCTGCGGAAGTAAAACAGAAGCTAGGAATACTACCAGAGCAGGTTGTCGATTACAAAGCTCTCTGCGGAGATAGCTCCGATAACATCCCCGGCGTTAAGGGAATTGGGGACAAGACGGCGGTGAAGTTGCTTACAGATTATGGCTCTCTAGAAGGGATTTATGCTTCCCTAGATGAGATTAAAGGAGCAGTCAAGCAGAAACTGGAAACTGGAAAACAAGAGGCATATCGCTCGCAGCACTTGGCGAAAATAGTTCTTGATGTTCCTCTGGATTTTAGTTTAGAAGACTCCCATCTGAAGGGATTTGATGCCCCTGTCTTGAAGCAGCAGCTGGAAAAGCTAGAGTTAAACAAATTTTTAAGCAAAATCAGCGAAATCCAGCTAGCGTTTGGTGGTTCAGATGAGGAACCTAATGTAGAGCAGGTTTCTAGCTTGCCAGAGGAAAAGGGTGGGCAGAAACCAGAGGATGCTCAACTGGAAGATGAAGACGGCGACCTGTGGTTTTTCAGTGCAGCTGACACCGAAGCGGCTGCAAAGACAGACAAAAATGCTGCTAGCACGATTACACCCCAAATTATTGATACTCCAGAAAAACTTACTCAACTGGTAAACCAGCTGAAAACTTGTACTGACTCAGCTTCTCCTGTGGCTTGGGATACGGAAACTGATTCCCTAGAGCCGCGAGATGCTTCTTTAGTGGGGATTGGCTGCTGTTGGGGAACCGACCCCACGGAAATTGCCTACATCCCTACTGCACATAAATCAGGCTCAAACCTGGATAAAACAACTGTTTTAGAAGCTTTGCGTCCAATTTTGGAAAGTAATGATTATCCCAAAACGTTGCAAAATGCCAAGTTTGACCGCTTGGTACTACGCTTTCAGGGAATTAAGCTTTCCGGAGTCATCTTTGACACGATGCTTGCCAGTTACGTACTAAATCCAGAAGATAGCCACAACCTCGGCGATTTAGTTCTGCGCTACTTGGGGCTACAAATAAGCAATTATACGGATGTGGTGCCAAAAGGCAAGAATATTGCCGATCTGGATATTCAGACTGTAGCCTACTACTGCGGGATGCAGGTCTATGCCACATTCCAGTTGGTGCCAAAACTACGAGAAAAACTGAAGCAAGTTGAAGCTCTCCACAAGCTGCTGCTGGAAGTAGAACAACCTCTAGAACCAGTCTTAGCCCAGATGGAATACACGGGCATCCGGATTGATCCAGTTTATCTCCAGACATTATCGCAACAGCTAGAAACAGATTTAGCAGCAATTGAGCAACAAGCTTATGAAGCAGCTGGGGAAAAATTCAATTTAGGTTCGCCGAAGCAACTGAGTCAGCTGCTGTTTGACAAGCTCAAATTAGATACCAAGAAATCTCGTAAAATCGCCACGGGTTATTCTACTGATGCAGCGACATTGGAAAAGTTGCAAGGCGACCATCCAGTTGTTGATGCCATCTTAGAGTACCGCACCCTCTCGAAGTTGAAGTCTACTTACGTGGACGCGCTACCGCTACTGATGGGGAAAGAAACTGGGCGGGTGCATACGAATTTCAATCAGACGGGTACGACGACGGGACGATTGTCTTCTTCTAACCCGAATTTGCAGAATATTCCTATCCGCACGGCGTTTAGTCGGTTGATTCGCAAAGGATTTGTGCCAGAAACAGGGTGGTTGATGGTTGCTGCGGACTATTCGCAAATTGAGTTGCGAATTTTGGCTCACCTGAGCAAAGAGCCAGTGTTAGTTGAAGCATATCGGCAAAATGAGGATATCCACAGCGTTACTGCTCGGCTGTTATTTGAGAAGGACACAATAACATCTGAGGAACGCCGCTTAGGGAAGATTATCAACTTCGGAGTGATTTACGGGATGGGTGCGGCGCGGTTTGCGCGGGAAGCTGGGGTAAAGGCGACCGAGGGTAGACTGTTTATCGATCGCTTCAACGAGCGTTATCGCAAAGTTTTTGATTATTTGGAGCAAGTGAAGAGGGAAGCGATCGCGCACGGTTACGTCGAAACTATTTTAGGTCGTCGTCGCTACTTTAATTTCGAGGGCGGCAGTCTCCGCAAGCTCAAAGGTAGCAACCCGGATGATATCAAACTTGATGAATTCCGGCGGTTAGGACAATCTGATGCCCAACTTTTGCGAGCAGCCGCTAACGCGCCGATTCAGGGTTCTAGCGCCGATATCATCAAAATTGCGATGGTGCAATTGCACGAAGTTTTGCAGAATTATCAGGCACGTTTGCTGTTGCAAGTTCACGATGAATTAGTGTTTGAAGTTCCTCCCTCGGAGTGGGAAGAATTACAGATGAAGATTCGTTCCACAATGGAAAATGCTGTTTCTTTGAGCGTTCCTCTATTAGTTGATGTTCGTGCTGGACAAAACTGGATGGAAACGAAGTAAATCTACATCTATAATTAAATAGAGCCTTTCTTGATTGCGTGAGTTACACTAAAACTCCTACGATAGCAAGCATTCCAACCTGTCAGTTTGTACCTCGGTAGATTGAGAACCGCTATAGCGCTCTTCCATCACTCTAGGCAGAGGAAAATAAGAAATCTTCTGAATATGAGGTGTCTGGAATAGCACCTCGCATTCGATTCATCAATGTAATTAATGTGAAAAAGCCAACCGATAAATGTGAAATGGGAAAAACTCTAAGCCAAGGCTTAAGTAAATTGAAGAATTGGTAAGGTTGAATAACTAAGCGTAAATTATTGAGGAGATTTTTCCAGCCTGTCCCCTCGTCCCACAACTGATGCTCAGGAAATTTACTAACAACTGAATCGGTGGGTTCGTGTAGACCTTTATCTGGAATGTTATTCAAAACCTCAGCCTGAAGACTAATCAAGAGATATGCACTCATGACTAGTTCCCACCACTTGGAGATTTGGGAATAGTTAGTGAAGCGAAAGTCTGCCCATCCTAATTCGTTCTTACTTTGCTTAAGTCCGTATTCAATCCAATTTCTCAACCCATAGATATTGCCAACTTCTTTAAATTTTACTCCAGTTATTTTTGTCATGACATACCAAGTAGAGTTTCCTGGTAATTTGTTAGGGTCTGTAGTAATCAGCCAGTATTGAACTTCTCGCCGCCTTCCAAAAACTATCTCTCGAATATATCGAGTTTGCTGGCTACCATCTGAGAACACTCTATCAAATGTTCGCCACCGATTCTGCCTCACTGTCTGGTCTTGAGGCAACCACACTCCATGATTGCTACGAATCGCCACGGCATAATTCAGTTGCAATTCATTGAGGGCTTTGATGAAAGTACTGTGGCTTTCACCATATAGACTATCAGCTAATACTAATTTAAATCGGAACCCAAGCTTTTGTAAGTACCGAATCATTTCAACGGCTATCTTGGGTTTACTTAAATATGTGTCTCCCTCCAATAACCTTTCTTTGGGTTTATAAACTTCAAAGACTAATGGAAACGTCATCCTCTCCAATAACCCATAGGCGGTGACTGCAACTATCCCATTCTCAATTTTCCCTAAATTCCCTATGTACTGCCGTTTAACATAGTCTGTTGTCGAGCCTTTTTCTCGATCTCCTGTCTCATCAATAATTAGTGTGATTTCTCGTCCTGCCAATACTTGTAGGATTAGCCTTAGAGGATGTTTGGAAAGTGGTGAGGGGTTAAATATTATGCCAACCGCCTGACCATGATACGGATCATTGCCAGATAAATAAAAGTCTCCGATGTTTCTGGCAATAACTCATAA